>JAYVOO010000321.1:0-6082 GCA_043757905.1 Oligoflexia bacterium | reverse complement strand
GGCCTCGATGCGCTTTTTCATGATCAGGATCCGCATGATCATGTCGCGGTAGGTAAGCATGCCGTTCAGTTCGTCGCCGATGATGATCTTACCCTTGTTCTTGCGCGCGGTTTCGAGAAACGCCTCGGTCGTGGTGGCCTTGTCCGGGAATACCAGCGGCTTTCGGCTATCGACGCCCTTCAACCAGCCTTGGAGCTTCGCGATGCGAGAATTCTCTGCCGATACCTCATCCAGCTTGGCCTTGAACGGCTCGGGGCGCGCATGGGCGTCCTGTCCTACCTCGGGCTCCCGGTGTTCTGCCGCTCTGGCAACCGAGGGCTTGATCGCATAGGCGCTGCCGGGAAGAAATGCGCCGAACGCGATTTGAAGCGAAAGCGCGAATACGAGGGCCTGCGACGACTTAAAACGGATCATGAGTAAAGCTCCTGGTTGGCAGAATCCTGGCTCATGAGAGCAAGAGACATTCCGCTGCGAGCGCGCCCCAGTTTCGCTCCCGACCCAACCGGTTGCCTAGTTCTTAGACACCCGGCCATTCGTTTGGCTCGATTGGAACCAAATATGCATTTTCACCTGGGAGGAACGGCGCAAGGGAGCGAGGAGCCTAAATATGAAACGCACAGCTAAAGCCGTCAGGCAGGAAACACTCAACAAGCGCCTCGAACAGGCCGAGGTCATCATCTACACTTCGACCTATTGCCACTTCTGCGGCCTGGCGAAGTCGCTGCTGGACGTTCAAGGAATCAGGTTCTGTGAGATTGACCTGGACTTGGAGCCGCCCGAACTTGCGGAGAAACTCAAACGTAAGACGGGCCTAATGAGCGTCCCACAGATCTTCGTCGGCGGACAATTCATCGGCAATTACGAGGACCTCGTCCGGCTCGACAAGGACAATGGATTGAAGCGGCTCCTCCGGGCTAAATATGCAGCCGCTTGAAGAAGGCCTTTGAGTTGGGCTCGCGGCCCAGGAACCGGCGAAGCATGCTCATGTTCTCCTCCATATTCCCTTTCTCCAGGATCATCTTGCGGTAGCGCGCACCGACCTTCGGGCTGAGCAGGCCGCCCTTCTCGAAGAGCGTGAACATGTCCTCGGCATAAACTTCGGACCAGAGATAGCCGTAATAGCCGGCATCGTAGCCGCCCATCAAATGGCCGAAGCTCGCCGGGAAGTTCCCGCCCGGGATCGCGGGCACGCCGACCAGGCGCTCGAAAACCTCGTTGAAGACCGGCGTGGGTTCGAGATCGGCTGTGGCCGTGTGGTAAGTCACGTCGACCGTCGCAAAGACGAGCTGGCGCGTGTAGGCATAGCCCTGGTTGAAGTCGCGCGCGGCGATGATCTTTTCGAGAAGCTCCTTCGGCAATTTCTTCGCGTGATCGAGGTAATGGCCCGAGACCAGGTCCAGGACCTTCGGCTCATAAACCCAGTTCTCGAGCATCTGCGAAGGCGCTTCGACAAAGTCGCGGGCTGTGCTGGAGCCGGAGAGGCTCCCGTAAGGAGCCGACGTCAGGGTCTGGTGCATGATATGCCCGAACTCGTGGAAGAACGTTTCCACCTCCTGATGGGTCAGCATCGACGGTTTGCCGTTGGCGGGAGGCGTGAAGTTGGCGACGATCGCCGACGTTGGATGCACGTAAGTCTTTTTGTCGAGATTCCGGCCCGAGATGAGCGAGAAGGCGGCGGCATGCCCATACTTTTTCGGCCGCGGCAGAAGATCGGTGTAGAACGCGGCGATAGATTTACCAGACTTCTTGTCGCGTATTTCGTAGAGCTTCACGTCGCCTGACCAGACCTTGGCACCCGCTACCTCGTGGAAAGTGACACCGAGAAGCTTCGAGTAGACGGAGAAGATTCCGGCCACCACGACATCGGCCGGGAAATACTCGCGAATCACTTCGTCGTCGAGAGAGTAGTCGCGCTTCTTCAGCTGATAGGAATAATACTCGATGTCCCAGAGATCGAGAGACTTTGCCGCGGGCTCGGACTCCTGCTTGAACTTCAAGATCTTCTCGAGATCCTTCTTATTGCTCGCGGAGAGGCGGGTGGTCAGGTCAGCCAAGAAGCTCTCGACGATCGGGCGAGTCTTGGCCATCCGGTCGGAGACCTGCGACGCGAGCCAGGAATCGTAGCCTAAGAGCTTGGCCACCTCGCGGCGCTTTGCGATCGCTAGCTTCAGGGTCTCAGTGTTCTTGGGCACTGCTCGGTTCCAGTACTGAAAGAGCATGCGCTTACGGGTCTCAGGATTCTTCGAGTTCCGAAGCACGACCTGGTAATCGGTGCTTTTGGTGGTCGCGATCAACTTTCCGTCAGCAGTTTTTTCAAGCCGGCCCAGAAAGTCGGCGGGGCAGCCGTCCAGCTCGGCGGCAGTGTAAATGACGGTCGAATTGTCTTTGTTGAGGGTGTCCGAGAAATCCGCCTCGAGCTTGGCAATCTCGGTCTTGATCGCGGTGACCTTCTTCGATTCGGTCTCGCCCAGGCCCAATCCGTTTTTCTCGAAAGCCAGAAGCGTCTGCTGCGCGAGCCGGCGCTCACCTGCGTTTCGGGCGCGCATTGACTTCAAGGCGTCATAAAGGTCGCGCCGTGAAAGCACACTGACGGAGTACTGCGAGATTTTTTCCTCGCAGGCGCTGCCCTCGTCCTGGGAGGCTTCGACTCCGGAGACATACTTCATGAAAGTCAGGGGATTGGTAACGTCACTCAAGACCGCGCCAGCGTCCTCGAACTCAAGATTGACCGAGGCGTAAGTACGCTGCTTGACGTCGAGCTTCGCAATCGCGTCCACGCGCTTCTGGTGATCGGCAATCGCCGCGTCGCAGGCCTTCGCGATCGAACCGGTGACGTATTCGGATTCGATCTGATTGATCCCTTCCACGTTCTGGGCGAGCGGAGCCCCCCAACCGGCAAGGCGGCGCTGGTCCGCTGCATGAGCGACGGGTTTGGCGGAAGGCAGGATCTTCATGCTCGAGCAGGAGACGAGGAGCGACATCAGGCACGCCAACGAAACGCAAGATTTTCTCATGGGTGAAATTCTAACTAGCATTGACCGGTTTTCCAAGTCGGAATACCGTGACCCTGTGACTGACGATCTAAAGGATAGCCTGAATGAAGCTGAATGGAGCTGGCTCAAGCCGCACGCCGAACGCGACGCGGTCGTGGTCGTCGCGGCCCAGCTCGATCTGCTCACGGTCGGCCGCGCGATCGCGGCGGACGAGCTGACGCGCGTCGGCGAATGGTTGCGCGGCGGCCTTCTCGCCAAGCCGACGTCTGAGCAAAAAGCCGCGTGGGAAAATGCCCCCACTCTGAAGTTCCGCACGCTGATCGTTCAGCCCTATGTCCTCGTCCAGCTCGGTAACCCTGCCGTGGTCAGCTCGAACCGCTGAACAGCCAACCCCCTGCCCCGCCACAGCCAGCGCGGTACGCAGGCAATCGTGTTCAACCGCTTCGGAGTAGTCGGGCCCGGGCGAGTCCTTTTCGGCCCCACCGGTCCTAAGCATAAAATAAAACGACCATGTCCGAAAGCCGCCATACCGAGCCCTCGTTTTGGGATAGGTTCGCTCCATGAAAAGGGACGACATCTACTACGCGGCCATGCAAGCCCGCGATCACCGCTTTGACGGGAAATTCTTCGTCGGCGTGCGGACGACCGGGATCTACTGCCGCCCGATCTGTCCTGCCAAGCCCAAGCGCGAGAATGTCGAGTTCTTTCCCAATCATCTGGCGGCCGAACAGGCAGGATACCGCCCGTGCCTCCGCTGCCGTCCGGAGTGCGCCCCCAGGTCACCGGCCTGGATCGGCAAATCCGCGATCGTCCGCCGCGCAATCAAGATGTTGAACGACCAGGAGACCATCGCGCTTGACGAGGACCGCTTCGCCGAGCGCTTTGGCGTGACCGCGCGCCACTTGCGCCGGATCTTCGTCGAGGAGGTCGGCAAGACCCCGAAACAGCTCTCATTTGAGAACCGCCTTAATCTGGCGCGCAAGCTCATCCACGAGACCAACCTGCCGCTGAACGGCATCGCGTTCGCCGCCGGCTTTCAATCCATCCGCCGCTTCAACGAAGCATTTCAGGAGCGTTTCAAGCGCAACCCATCGGCCATCCGCCGCGACAAGATCGATCCCGGCGCCCCCCTCCGCGTTTCCGTCCCCTACCGTCCGCCCTTTGACTTCGCCGGACTCATGCATTTTTACCGTTCGCATCAGGTGGGCGATCTCGAGCGCTTCGAGGGCGGAAAGATGTTCCGCGTGGTCTGGGCCGATGGGAAGTGCGGCGAGATCGCAATCTCTGACGACCCCGAACGTTCGCGGCTTCTTGTCGAGATCGATTTCCCGGACACTTCGCAGATTCACACGATCTTGTCGCGGGTCCGCGCGCTCTTCGATCTCGACTCCGACCCAGTCGTCATCGCGAATGCGCTAGAGCTCGATCCCGGCATCCGCAAATTGCTGGAAAAGAATCAAGGCATCCGCCTACCCTCGGGCTGGGACGGCTTCGAGATCGCGGTCTGCACCGTGCTGGGTCAACTGGTGAGCGTGCCTCAGGGCCGCGCGCTCGTCGCGCAGTTGATCGCGCTCACGGGCGAAGACTCTGGGAGGCAGACAAAAGACGGCAGAGCGATCCGGCACTTCCCGGCGCCCGCTCGCCTGGCGACGGCTGATCTCACGCAGCTTAAGACCACCGCCGCTCGGAAAGCCACGCTGAAAGAGTTCGCGAGCCGCGTGGCGAAGAACCAGCTCTCGCTTGAGATCACCCAGGATGTGGACGAGTTCCGGAAGCAGGTGCTCACGATCCCGGGCATCGGGCCCTGGAGCGCCAACTCCATGTGCATGAAAGTGCTTCGCCACACGGACGCATTTCCGGCAACCGATTTAATTTTAGCCCGTGCGCTTGAGCTGCACCCAGAAGAGACGATCAACCGCATGAGCCCGTGGAGAGCCTATGTCGCAGCCTTGCTCTGGCGCGAATACGCCGAGACTCTAAAAAAAACCAAGAGGAGAAAACCATGAACAAGAGACATTCGAATGAGAAGTGGCGGCAAGAGCTCGCGCAGTGGAGGATGGACTCTGCGGTCGGCGCGATCTATCTCGTCGCTTCGGATCGCGCGCTGCAGGGGATCCACTGGACTCGGCAGTCCGCGCCGATGGCGGCGGCGCTCAAGGGGCGCGCGCCCGGAACCCTGCTCCTGGCTCGGGCCGTCCGCGAGCTCGGCGAGTATCTCGAAGGCAAGCGCCGGAAATTCACCCTCCCGCTAGAAGCCCGGGGCACCCCGTTTCAAATGAGCGTTTGGGCCGAGTTGAGCAAGATCCCTTACGGCAAGACGTGCTCGTACGCCGAGATCGCGGTCCGCCTGAAGAACCCCCGGGCGGGTCGCGCGGTGGGCACGGCCAATGGCAAGAACCCCCTCTCCATCATGGTCCCCTGCCACCGAGTCATCACTTCAAGCGGCAAGCTCGGAGGTTACGCCGGCGGACTCGCCATCAAAACGCGGCTTCTTGAGCTGGAAGAGATCCAGCTCTAGCAAGCAGCCCTTGGAAACCTGGCCGCCTCGTGGCAGTATCCCGGGCACAATGGCAAAACCCAAGTCGATTCCGGCTCAAAAAGCTCTGTTGCGCCTGGCCCAGGGGAACAAACGTTTCGTCAAGCACCGCCGAACCGGGCGTCTCGCCGTGCATCGCGACGTGCGTAACCTCATGCTCAAATCTCGCGGACCGTTCGCGATCATCCTCTCGTGCTCGGACTCGCGCGCCCCTTCCGAGATTCTCTTTGACCAGGGCCTGGGCGATCTCTTCGTCATCCGTGTCGCCGGTAACATCGTCGCGCCGTCGCTGATCGGCAGCGTGGAATTCGCGGCCGCCACCACGCCTGCCCGCCTCGTCGTCGTGATGGGTCACACCCATTGCGGTGCGATCCAGGCCACGTTTGATTCGCTCGATGGCAAGAAGCCTTCGATCTCCGAAAACATCACGGATATCGTGGAGCGCATCCAGCCCCATATCCAACGCCTGCTCTCGCGCAAAAAAGGCTCGACCAAACGCGAGGATCTCTTCAACGACGCGGTCCGGGCGAACGTGCTTGCTTCGGCCGACCAC
>JAYVOO010000320.1:0-1673 GCA_043757905.1 Oligoflexia bacterium | reverse complement strand
ATAACGCGGCTCCTTGCCTTTACGGCGGGCTCACGCTCGCACTTGGCGCCGACGAGATCGTCCAGGTGCCGGTGCCGGCGGAAATCGTTTGCGTGCTGGTTCACCCCCATCTCAGGCTCGACACGCGTGAGATGCGGGGCGTGCTTCGACGTGAGGTGCCACTCATCGACGCCGTCCAACAAAGCGCGCTGCTCGCTGGTTTTCTTTCGGGCTGCTACGAAGGCAACCTCGACCGCATCGGGCGCTCGCTTGCGGACATCCTGATCGAGCCGCAGCGTGAGCGCTTCATTCCCGGATTCCAGGAGGCCAAGCGCGCGGCTATCAAGGAAGGAGCTCTCGGGTTTTCAATCAGCGGCTCGGGACCCAGTGTTTTCGCCTGGGCGCGGAACCGGGCGCAAGCGGCAGCCATTCAAAAGGGGATCCAAAAGGCGCTCACCGTCCACGCAGTAGGAAGCGACGCCTGGATCTCGCCGATCTCGCATCAAGGCGCGCGCGTGGTGAGCGGGCCGTGAGATTCCGGAGCACGCGGGGAAAGTCGCCTCTCCTCACCTTCAGTCAGGCCCTGGAGCAGAGTCTCGCGCCCGATGGCGGGTTATATGTGCCCGAGAGTTTTCCGAAGGCGCCTGACTCTTCGGGACTCGCTTCGTTGCCGGACATCGCCGAGCGCGTGCTCGCACCGTTTTTCGAGGGCGATCCACTGGAGTCCCACCTGGGCGCAATCGCCCGGGAGGCGTTCAACTTCCCGGTGCCCCTGAAGCATTGGATGAAAGGGCCCTCGGTGCTCGAGCTCTTCCACGGGCCGACTGCGGCGTTCAAGGATGTAGGCGCGCGCTTTCTCGCGGGTTGCGTGAGCGAGCTCGGCTCGCGGGGGGGCCGCGATCGGACGGTCCTCGTCGCGACCTCGGGAGATACGGGAGGTGCCGTGGCCGCGGCCTTTCACGGCAAGCCCGGCGTGCGAGTTTTGATCCTGTTCCCCAACGGTAAGGTCTCGCCACGGCAAGAACGCCAACTGACCGCATGGGGCGGAAATATTTACGCACTTTCGGTGCGCGGGGACTTCGACGACTGCCAACGCCTGGTGAAGGAGGCGTTCGCGAGCCGGGAGCTGCGCTCGAAGCACGCGCTGCTCGCGGCGAACAGTATCAGCGTGGGCCGGTTACTGCCTCAGATGATTTATTACGCGCAGGCCTCTCTCGCCTATGTGAAAAGCCGGGGCGCGCCCGCGGGTTTTGTCATTCCCTCGGGTAATCTCGGCAATGCGGTCGCGGCTTTCTGGGCGCGCGAATGCGGGCTGCCGATCCGAGAGATCGTGCTCGCGACGAATGCCAATCGCGCGATCCCAGACTTCCTTGAGACCGGACGCTGGAAGCCTCAGCCCACCGTCGCGACGCTCGCGAACGCGATGGACGTCGGAGCGCCTAGCAATATGGAGAGATTGCAGGATCTGTTTCCCCGGATCGAGAAGCTTCGCAAAGTCGCCCGCTCCGTTTCCGCTACGGATGACGAGATCCGGGAGGCCATCGGGCTCGCTCATGCGCGCTGGAACGAAGCCATCTGCCCACATACGGCAGCCGCGCTACATGCCTATCTGCAGCTGGGGGGGCCGGACTGGGTGCTGGTCGCAACCGCGCATCCGGCCAAGTTCGAGACAATCGTCGAGCCGCTGATCGGTC
>JAYVOO010000319.1:0-6087 GCA_043757905.1 Oligoflexia bacterium | reverse complement strand
CGCCATCACCTGAAGCGTTTGGTGCTTAGAACCAAGGCAGTTCCATGCCCGTGGCGTTTTCCCAGTAGTGACGGAGCCCTTGGAGAATGGGATGAAAGTTATACTCGCTCATCTCCTGATACGCTTGCTCGGCCGTCCAGCCATTATGGGTGACACGGTAGAGGCCGACGATCATGCCAGTGCGGTCTTCCCCGTGCTGGCAATGAAGCAAGACGGGGTGGCGGGAGGGATCCGCGAGAATTTTTAGGACGCTGTTCACGAAATCTTGGGAGGGTTCGGTCCAGGGATCGATGGGAGCTTCAATGAAGGTTAGGCCAAGGGAACTCGCAAGCGTTTTTTCAGCCGTGACTGCCGCGTCGTCATTCTCGAGATTGATCACTGTTTTAAGCTTCAGCTGGCTCGCGAGAGCCGTGAGCGCGACTTCATCCGGGCGGCCGCTCCGGTAAATTCCAGGCGCCACCTGCGCAAATTCCGCGACCAGCGGCGAATCGTTCGCGTGTTTGCCTTGGCCCATTGCATGGGCGTGGGGCGCGTGGAGGATTTGCAAACAGATCAAAACCAGGCCGAAACCTATTGCATGTCTCATCATGGACCGGGAACCTAGGCGCTCGGAGGCCTGAGCGCAAGGCCTTTAGCTAAACTTGAGCAGGTGGTAGGTCCTTTTACCTTTACGCAGGACGATGTAAGCGCCGGCGATCAGGTCTTCAGTGCGAAGGACCGCCTTTTCGTCCGAGACACGCTCGTTATTGACGTAGACCCCGCCCGCCACGAGGTCCTTCCTTGCTGCGCCCTTGCCTTGCGCGAGTCCCGCCGTCACGAGAGCATCGACGAGCGCGAGCGTTCCGAGCGAGGCTTTCGACTGCGCGCTCGACGGCGCTTCCGCCAGGACGTCAAGCAGCGTTCGCTCATCCAGCTCGCGGATCGATGCACCAAACAAGGCTTGCGTGGCTTTCTCCACGCGCTCAAGCTCGTGCCTGCCGTGGATCAGCTCCGTCAGCTCGCGAGCCAGGGCTGTCTGCGCCGCGCGCTTTTCCGGTTCCGACTTCAGCAACTGCTCAAGCGCCAGTATCTCTTCCAGCGGCTTGAAGCTCAGGTACTTCAAGAACGTGATCACGTCGGCGTCGGCCGAGCGGATGAAGAACTGGTAGAGCTGGTAAGGCGAGGTCTTCTTCGCGTCGAGCCAGATCGTGCCGGATTCCGTTTTGCCGAACTTCGTGCCGTCGGCCTTTGAGATCAACGGATGGGTTAGGCCGAAGCAATCGCTCGCGGGATCGGAGGCGAGCGCTACGCCTTCGTGTTTGGCGGCCTTCATCCTGCGGATTAGTTCGATCCCGGCCGTGATATTGCCCCATTGGTCGGAACCGCCGATTTGAAGACGACAGCCCTCGCGCTCGTTGAGGACAAAAAAGTCGTAAGCCTGGAGCAACATGTAGGAGAACTCGGTGTACGAGATCCCGTGATCGCGGTCCTCGAGGCGCGCACGCACCGACTCCTTCGCCATCATGTGATTGATGGTGAAGTGTTTGCCCACGTCACGAAGGAAGTCGATGTAAGAGACGCCCTTGAACCAGTCACCATTATTTGTGACAAGTGCCGGGTTCGAGCCGTCGAGCTTAAGGAACTTGCGCACGACTTCAGTGATGCCCGCGACGTTGTGTTGCAAGAGGCCGTCAGTCAGGAGCGAGCGTTCCGCCGATTTTCCGCTTGGATCGCCAATCATCCCGGTCGCGCCGCCCACGACGGCGATCGCGCGGTGCCCGGCCTGTTGGAATCTGCGGAGAGTGAGGAGGGGAAAGAGGCTGCCCACATGCAGGCTGTCGGCCGTCGGATCGAAGCCCGCATAGAGCGTGAGTGGGCCCTGAGCGAGCGCCTGCTTGAGCGCTGGGTCAGTGACCTGCTTGATGATCGTGCGTGCCTCGAGATCACTGTATAAGTCAGTCATTTCGATCTGATCATACTTGCGGGCCCCTCAGCGCGCAAGCGGGGTGGGGGGACGGTTCAGCTTTTTGATCAGATGATAGGCCTGCCCGTAGTCGCCCTCGATCGCACCCTGATTGACGTGGATGTAGTGGACAAAGCCCGCGGATATGGCGAGCTCGGCCGCCCAGATGGCTGCGAGGAAGCAACGTCCGCGCGGAAGGCGGAGAGCGAGCAGCGCGAGCGTCACGAACTCGAGTGGAAACGTGACCACCATGTAATAGCGACGGATATTGACGCCGGTCACGGTCAGGAGTAGTCCGCAGACAATCACTGAGGCCAGGATCGCGAAGACGGTCTGTGTTCGCGCGGGCGCGACGATGTCGTTGAACCTGAAGAGCTCTCGGATATGAGACAGCTTGGTCCATTTCGAGCCCTGCATCTTAGGATAAATCTTCCAAGTTCGCCTGAGCCCGCGCGCGAATGCGAGGAGCGATTTGCCCAGGATAAAGGCCGCGGCTGCGGCGATCACCGAGTGAGCGAGACCCACTCCATAGGTGGGCACGCCGCCCACGATGGGATAGCGGATAAAGTCCTCAATCTGAGCAAGACCCGAGCCTCGGAGAAGGCCTAATGGGTTCCCGAGGTGAAGGCCCAGGGGGTCGGTGATCCAGAAGACAAAGTACTTGAACTGGATCGCCTCGGTCCATCCCGAGCTGACGCGTCCTCCGGCCGGATGCGTGAGTATGGAGTGGAGCCACGGGATGAGGGGCAAGGCGCCCAGCAATGTGCCCAGTCCCCAGCCTTTCCAATTCGTCTTCTTTCGATCCCAGATCAGCGTCCAGATCCAGAATCCCGCCGCGAGAAAGTACCCGCTCATGTGGATCTGCCCCAGTACCGCGGCGAAGAGACCCCAGGTGATTGCTCCCCAGAACTTCTCGCGCCGCCAAAAGCCCATCAGGGTGATCACGCAGAAGGGAAGGAGGCAGGGCTCGGGCCAGAGTTTGCGCGAGTAGAGGACGGCGAACGGATTCACTGCCGCAAGCACCGTCGCCCAGAGCCAAGGCTCACGTTCTTTTTCGGCGACGAACTTGAGCGTGAAGGGAATGAGCAGCCCGATTCCCGCAAGCGCGCAAAGCTGGACCGCGGTAGCGAGCTGGGTGGGTTCGGTCGCGCGGTAGAGGCGCGCGAGCAGCGTGAAGATCCAGACGCTCATGCCGGGGTTCGGGATGTAGACGCCCGAAGGCATCCCAATCCAGGGCCAGGCTGCCGCGCCTGAGGCCTGAGTTTTTAGAAAATTGAATTCCTCGTCTTCCTTATACTCCATGTCTTCGACATGGATCAGGCGGAGCACGGCACCCGCAGTGAGTGCTGCGAGGAGAAATAGGCGCCAGTTTTTTGAAAGCCCCTTCACGCCAGGAACCCCAGCATACGAATCGCGAGAAACTCCGTCACGCGCGCCTCCCGCAATGAGTCGCTGAATTTGAGCGTACCGATGTCGTTGAAGGATGCTGGATGCACGATCACTTCGGAGCGGGCGAATCGCGTGAGCTTCGAACGGAAGAGCGCTGGATCGGCGAAGTGCTCCGGGAACGGATAGAAGCAGTCGAGCGACTCGAATCCGTGTCTCTTGAGTTTGCCTGAGGCAAGCCACGCAAGTAGCGAGATCGGCATGCGAGGCGTGAGCCAGAGCGCAGGATCGTAAGGAAGTCTGACCTGCCGGATTCCCGCGTCTTTCAGAGTCCCGGCGACTTCATCGATCATCCCGGGCACAAGGTGCATATGCTGGTGAGCGTCGAAGAACTGGGCCTTCACTCCGACTCGCTCGAGCTGCGCGAGTTGCAGGCGAAGTTCTTCGCGAATGATCTCCCAACGCTTGCGACGCGCGCCGAAGCGGCAGAAGAACGATTGGAGGAGGAAGCGTCCCGGAGTCGAGTGTCCGAATGGCTGCTGATCTCCGTAGGTGAGATTGAAGTGTAGGCCGAGCTGGATTCGGGGGTCGCGAGTCTGCGCCGCAAGCAGGTCCTTGAGGCGATGCGTGAGATACTCGCAGTTGGCCATGAGCGAGACGCGCCGGACCAGGCCCCGTTGGACAAGATCCAAGATCCCCTCATTCACTCCAGGCGAGAGACCCCAGTCGTCGGCGGAAAGCGCATCGGGGGCGATGGGCGCGGGCGCCGCATAGAGTCCGGCACGGTAGCGATGGGCTAGGCCGGGTAGGCCGATCAGAATGCTAATCATTTCGGCCGCGATTCGGCGTGGGCGCTTCTCAGTCGCGAGAAGAAGCCGTGCGGGAAGGTCGCGTTCGCTTAAACCTTGTGCATGAGCGGTCAGGCTCAGCTCGAGATCGAAGAGGAAACCGAGCGAACTCTGCGCGGAGAATGCTCGAAGCGCGAAGGCGCGGGTCATCGAATAGCTTCCCGAATGCGTATCAGTGACCGTGACTGGTAGGAGGAATCGGACAAGCCGATTGAAAAGCAGGCCCAGTCGATGCCGTCCGTTGACCAGGCGGAGTAACTTCACGGGGATCTCGAACTGGCTGTCCTGATGGCGGCGGTTCGCGCGCACGAGGGATGCGCCTTCTTGAATGAGCTTGAGGGCGCGCTCATAAAAATCGATACGGGTGGGCTGTTCGGCATGAGCGACCGAGATGGTGCGCCCACGGCTCTCAAGAAAGGCGAAGCGAAGCGCCGCAGCGCGGGTCGGATGCGGGCTGGGTGATTCGATCCAACGCAGGCTCCCCGGAAGGAGCGCCTGAATTTTTGATGCCGACGGGTGCTCGCGAAGCGCGAAATCCCCAAACGTGCAGACAATTGTTTCCGAAAACAGGGAGGAAGCGCCGCGGAGAAGTTCAATGATGAGCGAGGAATCGAAGTCTTGTCCGAAGGCGAGCGGAAGCGGCAGGATGAACGTCGATTCGAGGTCGCCTTCCCGGCTCGGGTCGCGCGACCAGGGACCGGGCCTCCGTGCGACGAATACGGCCCGAAGCGAGACCAGGAAAGGCGAGGGTACCGAGAACCGGCACGAGAGTACGAGAGTGGCGAAACCCAGCGCAAGCGTCGCGAGCAGCGGGAACGAGGCCTTCTGCAGTCCGAAGAAGAGCGCGTCGCTCATCAAATCTTTTCCCGCAAGCGTGAGAAAGAGCGCGCCCACCGCGAATGCCCCGAGCGTTAACCTGCGTTCCGCCATCGGTAGCAGCGTGTGCAAGAGCCCGCCTTGGAGGAAGAGAGCCGGGATCGCGAGCGCCGTGAGCGTATACTTGAACGTCTCGGGCATGAACCAAAGGTAAGCGAAGATACCGAGCGAGAAGAAAAGTCCGCGCCCCAGAAAGCCGCTCGGCCTGCGGAAGAGCCAAAAAAGCAGCACGAACACCGTGCCCGCAAGAAGGCAGATCAGGTAGAGATCGCCGGCCAGGTCCAGCGTGATTGTTCCTTGATTGGCCAGGCGAAGGAGCGCGCTCTTGATCGATTGGCTGCCGTAGTGAGAGGCGTCGAAATAGGAGGAATCCGTGCGCACGGTCCTGATCCATGCCTCCCAGAGATTGCGGGTGGTGGCAAGCGAGCCAAGCCAGAGCGCTGTAAGGGAAAACGTCGCGAGCCCCAGAAACCCGAGCCAGCCCATTGATGCCCGGAATCGCGCGGGCCGCTGGAGTGTGAGCAGGCCCAGCAGGATGCCGGGACCAATTTTAAAAGTGGTAGGAAGAAAAAGCCCCAGAGAAGCCCAGAATGTCCGCCCGAGCGTCCATCCCATGAGCCCGACGACGAAACTCACGAAGATGATGCTCGAGACCTGACCGATCATGAAGCAATCGAGCCAAAACCGGAGAACAAAAAAGAGCGAGAGCGCGGCAGTGGAGCGCTCTAAACCTTTGTGGCGGATCGAGGGGATCAGGCGCGCAGCTCGGCTCAAGAGCTCGAAGCTCGTGACGAGCGCCCCGAACTGGATGAAGTACCAGAGTAGCTTCGCCGCATCGTGTGGCAGGAGCGCGAGGAGTGCGAAGAAGGGGAGAAAGACGGGAGCATAGCGGTAAGGAGACGCGCCGTCGGCTTGGTTGTAAATCTGTTCCCAGAGTCCCTGGTTCGCACGTAGGCCTGCGCGGTAGTAGACGTCGAAGTCGGTGTAATCGAGCTTGTGCTGGACCTTCCAGGCGTAGAGCGGCAGCACGATGAG
>JAYVOO010000318.1:0-1674 GCA_043757905.1 Oligoflexia bacterium | reverse complement strand
GCGATGCGGCCCGATGCCTGGCTTTAGTGGTAATATGCGATTCCTCCCGAGGCATAGGTTTCGGCGTTATTGATCGCGATCCCGAACTCCGCGATCGTCCGGATACTCTCGCTCAAATGGAAGATTCCGCCGATCGTGAGCGTAGAGATGGGTTTATACTGGCCATTTTGAAAGGCCCAGCCGAACGGTACAGCGACAAACGGGTCGACTCGGCTGGCGTCCTTGATGAAGGATTTGTGTATGTAGGGGATCAAGGAGATCTCCAGTTGCCCGTTGTCGCGAAGGCGCTGGTAAAGGAGCTGCACCGCCAACCCGATCCCAGGCTGCTTCTCGATGTCGGGGAAGAAGTCGAAAGTCAGGTTGCCGCCGATCCGGAACTTGCGCGGCCCCGTGCCGGTACCGAGGATCGCCGTCGCATTGGAAAACGTCGTGATCCCGTGCGTGTATTTGAGATTTCCGCCGATGCCCGCGCCGTTGGTGAGGGTCAGCTCGGGTTCGAGACCCACGGCGAAATCGCCGGTCTCCACGAAATCCGGGATATTAAACACGCCAGCTTGAGCATTCTGAATGCCCAGAACCCCCGTCAAACCAAGCGTTACCAACCAGACAAGTTGCATCCTATAGTTGTTAGCTTCCGCAACGCGAAAATTCAAGCTTGCGGGTGCCTGCTTTATGCTAATCTCGAAACGTGGGGACTTCCAAAATCGCTGTACTCCTGAGCCACGCTCAGGATCTGCAGCCCGAGACCAATCCTAGAAACGCCGAACTCATTTCGATCCTACGCCAGAAAATGGAAGTGGAGATCGTCTGCTCCGATCCGCGCCAGCCTGGCGCCTCGCTCTGGAGCTTTTTCCGCGCCTGGGTGCGCGAAACCGGCTCTCCGGCCGCAAACCTCGCGCTCGAGCTTCGCGCGCGCGCAGAGCGGGGCAAGTTCCTCTGGATCCCGGACGGCGCGGGCTCCGACTGCCTGAACTTGATCCCGCTCGCCCGTGTGCTGGGTTATCAAGTCATTCTCGACAAAAACGAGCTCGAGTTCCTGCGCAATCCACTCACCTCCGCCCGGCGCGACCGATCCGAAGGCCGGGACTGCCGCGGTTCCCATGCCGTCGTCGCGGCCAGCCGCCTGAGCGCGAGCCGGTTGCAGAAGATCGCGCCGCGCTCGACCGTGCACGTGATTCCCCATCCAATCGACTGCGACGCCTACTCAGAAACGCGCGCGACCGAAGGCGACTGCCTACTCTTCGGTGGACGTCTTGACTCGGACGCCTCGGCGGAAGGGCTGCTCTGGTTTCTGCGCGAAGTCATGCCACGATTGAGGAACGCGCTCGGCGACAACTTTCCGCGAATCCTGGTGCCGGTTCCCGCGGCTGCGGGAGCAGAGCCAGTTTCGGAACTGGCACAGAGAACTCGGCGCATGCTCGAGTTTTCCGGGGTCGAGCTCGTTGAGCACGGCATCGGCCTCGCAGGACTCCTGGCGCAGGCGCGAATCGTCTTCGTACCGACGCGAGAGAGCGCGGAAGCGCGCTTTCCGATCCTCGAAGCCATGGCAGCCGGCCGGGCGGTCATCGCGACCGGCCAGTCCGCGCAGGGTCTCGCTTTTTCGCCCAGCTACGACCTCTGGATCGCCGACCAGCCGGACAATTTCGCGACCGGCTTGCTCCGACTGCTTTCCGA
>JAYVOO010000317.1:0-1674 GCA_043757905.1 Oligoflexia bacterium | reverse complement strand
CTCCGCCTGCTTCACGCCGAACTTAGCAACGTTCTCGAGGATCGCAAGCCTCGTGCGAGAAAGCTTCTCGGCAGCGAGAGGATCCGTCCGGCCCACCTGCGCGATCGAGCGCCCGAGCGATGCCACACGAATCATGAAGAACTCGTCCAGGTTCGATGCCGAGATCGCCAGGAACTTCGTGCGTGCGAGAAACGGATTGGTGGCGACTCGAGCCTCCGCCAGCACGCGCTCGTTGAACTGCAGCCAGCTCAGATCGCGATGGATCAAAGGCGTGTTCGTATCGGCAAGTAACGAAGGCAATGTTGGAAGGAAGTCTCGCTGCAGCATAGGGTGCTACATCCAAGCTACCACAGATTATCGGCTGCAACGTTGTGCAAGAAACAGATTTGCGTCAGAAATGGCGGCTGGCCGGCGCCCTGCTCCGTTCGATCCGGCCGCGCGCCCGGTGGCCACGGCCCGCTGCCGGGAATTCTCGCAGGCGATCGCCGTCAGCTCCTGGTACTCACGAAAGAGCGAAACCGGATAAGGCGCGCCCCCGGTCGAAGAGAAGAGTCTCGGCCGATCGGGAGAAAGGTATTGAAGCGAAGGCGCATCGCTCCCTGTTTTTTTCCGGATATCGGCGTACCACTTGCCGACACGGTAGAAGTCCTTGCGGATCTCATCTCGCGAGAGCGATCCCGGGGCCTGGGTCCGGTAATGGCCACAGCGTTTCTGCGCGGTCTCGGCCTGGCCGTAAATCTCGAGCGCGACCTCGCACTCGGCCACGACGGCCTCAACTTCGCCGCCCGGACCCTCGATGGATGAAGTGATATAACGGACGGGAGTCAGCTCAGGGTCGTAGGGGTCCCACTCCGCGCGCGAAGTCGCGTGAACCAGCTCGTGCGCGAGATCCAGGAGCACGTCTTCCCGGGGTTGTGCCGCTTTGATAAGCACGTGGACGCTTCGCTCACGCGTTTCCTTTCCTGTCCCTGGATCAAAATGGCGGGTCAGGACGGAATCCGTCTTGGACTGGGTTCCGAGCACAATCACCCCGGTCAGGTCGCGGTAGGTGCCGAGCTTCCAAAGCCGGACCGCGCGCTCGAGCAGGGGCTTCCCGCGCGACGACTGGTGCAGGCGCTCGAGCACCTCTTCAAGTGCTTCCCTCGCGTCGGCCGGCGCCTGAGCACTGGCGATCACCGCACTCATGCCCACCAGCCAAAAGAATGCGCCCCAACAGCCCAGCCTCATGAGCCCCTATCGGCACAAACTGCCGGTCAACTTGAGAGGGAGCACGTTTGTGGTGTTGGGGGGCTGCGAGAGCGGGGTGGGCCATCAGGGGCAGTGGCCAGCCTGAACGTGAACCCCCGCGAAGTGTTCCCACGACTGGTCGGACTGATCAGGAGTGACCTAGGTCAGCCGTGACACGTGTCAATGAATTGGTCAGTCTCAGCCCCTCGAAGGTCGATCAAGGCCCCGAAACTCATCATGTATTTTTACATAATGCAAGTAGATATAACGGGCATGCCGATTGCTCTTACCCCCTCGTAGGCAGTTGCAGCAGTTACAGTCCGCCTGGAGCATGGGCGGCCTCAAGTAGAAGCAGAAGTAGACGCGGAAGGCGGAATTAGAATGCAATCGAAGATGAGCAGATCCCGAATCGGACTCAAAGTTATCCTCTCCCTCTCGATCCTCTCC
>JAYVOO010000316.1:0-1678 GCA_043757905.1 Oligoflexia bacterium | reverse complement strand
GTTCATTTCGGAGAGCGTGACGACCCAACCGCCGGCAATGAGGGTTTTAGTGGTGGAGTCGAGGTCAGTCGGGTCGCAGAAAAAGCGCGCGCCCGTATGGCCCTCGGTGATCTCAGAACTTTCGAGTGGCTCGACATTCTGAGCGCCAGCTTCGATCGCTGCGCCTTCAATGTCGAGCGACTTGTCCGGGTGCGTGGCCTCGACGACGCCGAGGCGGTCGAACATCCAGGTGATGCTGCCGATCGCGCCCAGCTGCCCCTTGCGGAAAAGCAGGCGGACGTCGGAGGCCGTGCGGTTTTTGTTGTCGGTAAGGCACTCGACGATGACTGGGACGTTATGGGGCGCGAAACCTTCATAAGTGATCGTTTCGAACGCGGCGGCGCCGTCCAGCTGACCCGAGCCTTTCTTGATCGCGCGCTCGATCGTGTCGCGCGGAACTGACTGCTTGCGCGCGGACTCGACGGCCGCGCGGAGCCTCGTGTTATTGTCCGGATTGGGGTCGCCGACTTTCGCCGCGACCAGGATTTCCTTCACGAGCTTGCCGATCAGCGCGCCCCTCTTTTGCGAACCCGCGATCCTACCTGCATGTTTCCATTGTGCGCCCATAGCGTACCCTTACCTCATGATCTGGATGTGCTGCAAGATCTGCAGTATGTTAAATGGCTTCGGAAAGGCCGAATATTTGTCAGAGGCCGAGAGCGTTTCAAGCTTCGCCACGTTGGCGGGCTCATGCAAGGAGGCATCGTAGACAACCACCGCGTGAGGGGCGTCGGGCTGGGCGTTGAGCTGTGCGAGCAGGGTAGCCCAGGCGGAGGCCGCCAGATGGTCGATGTCGATGATGACCGCCGAGAACTGCGAGAGCACGTTAGTCGTGATCGTGCCAACGAGGATGTCCTCAATGTTCATCGTCTTCAGCTCGGCGGACTTCGAGCGCGCGAAGATGGCCTGGAAGATCTTCCGGGACGATTCCTCGCGCGAGATCAAGCCCACTCGGAGCGTCGCCGCGAAGAGGTTCCGCATCTTGTCCGCGGCCCGGCTCGTGGCCTGCTTGCGCACGAAGCCTTCGAAAAGGTCCCGCATGGAGATCACTCCCGCCACGCGAATCGCCTTGTTTTCGGCCTCATAAACGACTGGCAAATGCCGGATCTTATGCTCGACCATCACGTCCGCGGCGCGGTCGAGCTCCAGGATCGGAAGCGTGATGACGGGTTTCCGCATCATCCAGCTGATCTCCTTGGCCCAGACCTCCGGGTCGCGGAGGTTTTCCGCCAGCCGAAGCAGATCGCGCTCCGTAAAGATCCCGGCCAGATCGAAAGGATAGGATTCCGCGAAGACGAGGATCGAGCCCGCGCCCTGGTCACGCATCTTGCGCACGCATTCCAGCAGCGGGGCGTTCGAGCGTACCATGAGAGTAGGGGACGGATGAACAGAGGCCATTGCGTTCGAAGCTTAGGTCGGATGCGCGCAAAAGGGGAGCCTATATTGCAAGTTGCGTAGGTCGGCGTGGGCAGGTAAAACCGGGGTCATGCTCTTGCGATATTCCGCTTTCCTGATGTGCTGTTCCTTCTGCTTCTGGGCTCCACTTGTTTCCGCCGATACGGTCGGCATCCCGGGCGGACTCAAAACACAGGAGCTTCCCACGGGGCCGGCCATGCCAGCGCACGCCCCTCCGTCTCCC
>JAYVOO010000315.1:0-6110 GCA_043757905.1 Oligoflexia bacterium | reverse complement strand
ACAAGCAATTAGCACTGCAGCGGCCACGTAATCTATGACATTATGCACGTTGAGTGGCATCATAGAGACTTGTACTGCACGCGCGATGCCGCCGGTGGTCCTCCTCGCTCCTCAGGCCGCCTGATCCCGGAGTTTCGAGACCGGCCCCAGCAGCGAGGCTCCCGACTTAGCCTCGATATCCTGCCGGTGGTAGCGCAGCGTGAAAACCCGTGTGAATTCAGCTCCGAGCAGAAGTATACAAGAAGTATAGAAAACCCAGAGCAGTACGAGCACCAGCGACCCTGCGGCCCCGAAAGCCGAAGCGGCAGCGCTTTTACCGAGATAAAGCCCGATGAGAAGCTTCCCTACGCTGAAAAGCACCGCAGTCACGAAAGCTCCGACCCAAACCTCGCGCCACTTCAGCCGGACGTCGGGCAGGATCTTGAAGATCATTGCGAAAAGCGCGGTCGCCACGCCCAGCGAAATGCAGAGGTTCACGCCTTGCCAGAGGACGGCCCCACCGGGCAGATGATCCGAGAGCAGGGTTCCCACTGCCGAGAGTCCGGCGCTCACCATCAATGAGACCAGGAGCAGGAACCCGATGACGAGCACCATAGCAAAAGAGATCAAGCGTTGACGAATCATCGTCATGATCCCTCCCCCCGTTTTCGGCCTCACCTTCCAGATCATGTTGAGCGCTTCCTGGAGCTGCGCGAAAACGCCGGCCGCCCCAAGCATCATCACGGCCAGGCCCACGAGCACGGAAATAATCCCGCCATCGGGCCGGGCCGCCGAGCTCCTGACCATCCCCTGGATGGCTTCAGCTCCGTTGTCCCCGAGCAGGCTCCGAAGCGCGCCGAAGATCTGATTCGTGCTGGCCTCCTGGCCGAACGCCAGGCCCGCGACAGCGACCGCAATGATGATCAGCGGCGCGAGCGAGAACAGCGTGTAGTATGCGATCGCTGCCGCGAGAAGCGTCGCCTTATCGTCGGACCAGGATTCGAAACTCTGCTTGCCGACTGCGGCCACTTCGTTGAGCCGGTGCTTCAGGTTGAAATTCATTTCTTAATTCCCTTTCGAGGGTTGCTTCACTAAAACGAGCTTCGGCTCGTCGCAAAGGTCAGCGCCTTCACTGGACTAGCGCCATGGGATTGCAAATCCCAATGCGTTTCGGCGTACCCGGGGGGACGGTGCAAATCCGATGCGCACTCGGGTTGGTATCGCAGTTGCAAACGTGAGTGATCTGAAAAAGGAGACTTCACAATGATTCGTTCCATCGGCTTTCTCGTCCTATCGGTTGGCGGCTACTTCCTCTGGCGTAACCGTTTCGAAATTCAGCGCGTACTCGAACGCTATGGCGTCGATACTCCTCTTGATAACAGCTCGATTGGCAACACCGTCAAATCGGGTCTTTCGAAGGCTGTGGGCACCGTTGAGCATGGCATTCGCAATCTCGACACGACTTCAACCTTGAACAAGACCCGGACCGGTTAACCTGGCCGTCCACTGACCGTGCAATAATCCGAGGCGCCCCAGGTCCCCACTTATGACCTAGGCGACTTCATGGGGGCCGGTTCGAGCTGCCTCGATTTCGATCGAGAGCGCTTGACCGGCCCCCATGCATTTCCTAGAGTCCCGTGATGCCCCCTGTTGCGAACCGCCCCCTGCTTCCGATCTTTCTGATCGTCGCGGTCGACGTCCTGGGGCTGACGATCGTCCTTCCACTTCTGCCCTTTTATGCTCAGAAATTCGGAGCGAGCCCGACCGTCGTCGGCCTGCTCGTCACGACTTATGCCTTCTGCCAGCTGATCTCCGGGCCGATCCTCGGCCGGATCTCCGATCGGGTCGGACGCAAGCCCTTGCTCATGGTCAGCCAGATCGGCACATTCATCGGCTTCCTGATTCTGGCGTTCGCAGGGTCCCTGGGACTGATTTTCGTCTCACGCGTGATCGACGGCTTGACGGCGGGCAATCTTTCGCTAGCCCAAGCTTACATCTCGGACGTTACCGCCCCCGCGGACCGAGCCAAGTCATTCGCCGTCATCGGCATCGCGTTTGGGCTGGGGTTTCTCATCGGCCCGGCGATCTCGGGTTATCTTTCCCAGTTCGGTTATGTTTATCCGATTCTAGCGGCGGCCGGACTTTCTGCGACCAGCATCCTGGCCACGACGCTCCTTCTGCCCCGGAGCGATCCACGCGCCGATGCCGAGGTGCAGGCCGAAGGCGCCGCAGCGGCGCCCGCCGGAAAACGACTCGGCCTCCTCGACTGGGCAATCTATCTGCGCTTTTTCCGGCAGCCGGGGCTTTCTACCTATCTTTGGCAGTTCTTCTGCTTCGCGCTCACCTTCTCGCTCTTCATGTCCGGCTTCGCGCTCTTCTCCGAACGCAGATTCACGCTCGACGGTGCGCCCTTCGGCCCTCGCGAGGTCGGCTACTGTTACGCCTATGCCGGCTTGCTGGGGATCCTGCTACAAGGTGGGCTGATCCGCAAATTAGTACCCCGCTACGGCGAGCGAGTACTGGCGCTCTCGGGATTTCTCGCTTCGGTCGCAGGTTATGGGGTGCTTGGCTGTGTTTACGGCATCCCTGGGCTTCTCGTCGCGACCACGATCTCCACGTATGGCACAGGAATCCTCCGCCCTGTGCTGACGAGTCTCGTCTCCCAGGCCACGCCCAGGCGCGAGCAAGGGGTCGTGCTCGGCCTCACTCAGTCATTGAACTCGGTCGCGCAGATTATCGCTCCGGTCATCGCGGGGCTCTTGATCGACCACGGCCAGTTGACTGCTTGGGCCTGGAGCGCCGCCCTCACGGCCCTGATCGGGCTCGGAATCGGTCTGAACTATTCGCCCGCGCTGAAAACCGAGATCTGAGAGATTTAGTTCTTCGGATTGAAGAGATGGCAGGAAACGAAGCGATTCTTCTCCACTTCGCGCCACTGCGGGCTGATGGTTTTGCAATGCTCCATCACTTTCGGGCAGCGACCCGCGAATCGGCAACCTTCGCCCAGGTTGATCGGCGACGGGATTTCACCCCGGATCATCGAGCTTTCGCGCACACGCTCGGTCAGCGGATCAGGCTGCGGATTCGCCGCGACCAAGGTCTGCGTGTAAGGATGGAGTGGTTTGTAATAGACCGCGTCCGCGGGGCCCAACTCGACGAACGAGCCCAGATACATGACGGCCATCCGGTCCGAGATGTAACGAACCATCGAAAGATCATGCGCGATGAAGAGCAGCGTAAGCCCCATCTTCTCTTTCAAGTCCTGAAGGAGATTGACGACCTGAGCCTGGACGCTGACGTCCAGGGCCGAGATCGGCTCATCGCAGACGACGATCTTGGGCTCAAGCGCCAGTGCGCGCGCGATGCCGATGCGCTGGCGCTGGCCGCCCGAGAACTCATGCGGGTAGCGGGACATCACGTCGCGCGGCAGACCCACGCGCTCAAGCCAAGCGCCGACCTTCGCAGGCACCTCGCTGCGCTTCCAGAGACCGTGCAGGAGCGGGCCTTCGGCCACGATCTCGCGGATCGTCATGCGCGGGTTCAAGGAGCTCGACGGATCCTGAAAGATCATCTGGATCTCGCGCGAGAACGCGCGGAACTCTTTGGCGCTGTAGCGAGTCGGTAGACGCTTGCCCTTGTAGACCACCTCGCCCGCGGTCTTATCGTAAAGGCCGACGATCGTGCGGCCCAGCGTGGACTTCCCGCAGCCGCTTTCGCCGACGAGCCCTACGATCTCATTCTCGGCGATCGCGAGGCTTACGTCGTCGACAGCGTGAAGAGTTTTGCCCTTTTTGATCTGGAAATGCTTGGAGAGGTTCTTGATCTCGAGAATCATGACCGGGCCTCCGTCGTGATTCGCATCTCGGGTTTCATCGTCCGTGAGCGGAAGACGCCGTCGGTGCGTGAGGTGGCGCGCTCATGGTGGAGCCAGCAACGGGACATGTGATCCGCTTCCATCTCCCAGAGGGCCGGATTCTCGCCCTCGCAGATCTTCATCGCATACGGGCAGCGGTCGAAATAAGCGCAGCCTTTCGGCGGATGAAAGAGATCGGGTGGCGCACCGTCAATCGGTACCAGGCGGTCGCGTTTGCCGCCCATTTCCTTGCCTTCGACGAGCGTCGCGCTCTTCTCCGGCATCGCGCTCTTCAGGCCGACCGTATACGGATGCGCCGAATGGTAGAAGACCTGCTCGGCAGTACCGCGCTCGACGATCTGGCCGGCGTACATGACCGCGACTTCATCAGCCATGCGTGCGACGACGCCCAGGTCATGGGTGATCAAGATGATCGACATGTTGCGATTGCGCTGAAGGTCCTTGAGCAGCGAGAGGATCTGGGCCTGGATCGTCACGTCGAGCGCAGTCGTCGGCTCGTCGGCGATCAGGATCGACGGATTGCAGGCGATCGACATCGCGATCATCACTCTTTGGCGCATGCCGCCCGAGTATTGGAACGGATAACTGTCGATGCGGCTGGCAGCTTCGGGAATCTGCACCTGCTCGAGGAGCTCGATGGCGCGCTTGCGGCCGTCCCTGTACGACAGGCCCTCATGGATCCGCAGCGTCTCGGCGATCTGCTTGCCGATTGTCATCGTCGGATTCAGCGAGCTCATCGGATCCTGGAAGATCATCCCGATCTGCTTGCCGCGAACCTGGTTGGCCTGTTTCGTCGGGATCCCGAGGATCTCCTTGCCATTGAGCATGACTGAGCCCGAGGTCACCCGGCCCGGCGGCATGGGGATCAACCCCATGAGCGCCTGAACGGTCACGGATTTCCCGCAGCCGCTCTCGCCGACGATCGCGAGCGTTTTGCCGCGCCTGACGGTAAAGTCCACACCGCGCACTGCTTTGACGATCCCGCCGTAGGTATCGAACTCGACACGCAGGTCGTTGACCGAAAGAATATTGTCCGTCGTATTCGCGGGAGTGCTCATGACGCTGCCCTCAAGCGAGGATCGAGAGCGTCGCGCAGACCATCCCCGAAGAGATTGAACGCGAGCACCGTGATGCTGATCAAGATCGCGGGAAAGAAGAACTCATGGGGATGCGTCAGGAAGGTCTGGATGCCGTCTGAGCACATGCTGCCCCAGGACGGGGTCGGCGGCACGACGCCCATCCCGATAAAGGACAGGAAAGCCTCGGTAAAAATCGCCGAAGGGATCGAGAAGGTCAGCGTCACCAAGATCACGCCTAGGGTGTTCGGCAGCAGGTGCCGAAGAAGAATGTAATGCGGCTTGGCTCCCAGGAGTCGAGAGGCCTGCACGAACTCGGCCTCGCGCAGCGAAAGCAATTGCCCACGGGTCAGCCGCGCGGCCGCGGTCCAGGAAAGCACGACGAGCGCGACAAGCATCGGCATCAATCCGCTTTCGCCAGGCTGCGCGCCGAATGCGATTTTGAAAAGAATCATGAAAAGCAGGAACGGGAGGGCAAGCACGAAGTCCGTGAAGCGCATGAGCCCCGCGTCGATCTTGCCGCCCGCGTAGCCCGAGATCCCACCGATCAAGACTCCAAACGCGATCGAAAGGAGGGGCGCGAAGAAGCCGATGAAGAGCGAGACGCGTGCGCCGGCCATGAGTCGGGCCAGGAGATCGCGGCCCAAGTAGTCCGTGCCCAGGGGATGCGCAGCTAGCTTAAGCCGGGCGCCCATCTGAACAGCCGGATCCACGCGCTGAGCGTCTTCGAGGTTGATCGTGCTCGGAACGTCCACTCGACGGGAAACGAAATACTGCGACTCTTCCTCGTTCTTCGCGACGACCGAATAAAAGTAGGTCTTACTTTCGAGATTGAATGTGTCTTCGTAGCTGACGTGATTGCCGCCGTCGAGCGAGCCGATCGGCACGCCGAGGGTCTTGTCGCCGCTAGCGCCTTCCGCGCGATAGATCACGTAGCCCGCGGCGCCTGGAACATGCTTCCACTGGATGCGGACCGCCTCGCGCGTGGGAATCCCAATCACGTCAAGCGAGGCGGAGGCAGGGAGGGTCGCGCCCACCGCTTTGGACGCTTCCGGCACATCCTGAAGGACGATCTCCTGATAGGGCTCGAGCGGCAGCGTCACCACGGCAATCTTGCCGAGTGACGGGCTTTCCGAAATGCGGCCTAAATCCTGGTAAGACGGATCAACGGTCCAGAGGAA
>JAYVOO010000314.1:0-6149 GCA_043757905.1 Oligoflexia bacterium | reverse complement strand
GCGAACGTGCGCGCGTCCGAAGCCACGCTCGACACGACGAAAGCCAAGTTAAGCTACGATCTGAAGGCCGCGTACGCGGGCCTGATCTTCGCGCAGCGGTCGGTCATCCTCCAGGAGCGCATCATCCAGCGCCGCAAGGAAAACATGAAGCTTGTCTCGCTCCGCTTCCAGAGCGGCCGCGAGAACAAGGGCTCCGTGCTCCTCTCGAAAGCTTATTACAACCAGTCCGGCTACAACGCACTTCAGGCACACAATAGCATCCAGACCGCACGCGCCGAGCTCGCGCGAATCCTCGGGCGGGACGATGAGTCGGAGATCTCCGTATCAGAAGACGTGCCGGTCGAGCCACCGCCGCCCGCCCCTTCCTTCAAGCGCCTCGCCGTGCAGACGCCCGATCACCGCCAGTCGGTCGCGCAGGAAGACGCCGCCGAGGCCGCCGTCACGATCGCCCGCTCGGCGTTTTTTCCGACGTTTGGAGTCAGCGCCAGCGTGGGAAAATCCGGCCAGGAGTTTTTCCCCGCGAACGACCGCTGGTCCTTGGGCGCGAGCGTCGGCATCCCCCTTTACAATGGCGGCCGCGACCGGCTCGCCACTGACAGCGCCTCTGCGAGTCTGGCCGCGGCGGCCTTCAACCGCCTGAACACCAACCGCGCCCTCATCGCGAAACTCAACCAGTCTTACACTGGATATATTGAAACGATCGAGCGCCTCAAGGTAGACGAGAGTTTTCTCGAGGCCGCGCTCAAGCGCGCCGAGATCGCGCGCAGCAAGTACAACAACGGCCTGATGACCTTCGAGGACTGGGACCTGATCGAAAACGATCTGATTTCCCGGGAAACCGCGGTCCTCCAGAGCCAAAGAGACAGAGCCACGGCGGAAGCCGCGTGGCTGCAGACGCAAGGACAAGGGGTATTCCGATGAGTTCCAAACCACGCAGGAAAAGTCGGGGCAAGCTCTGGTTATTTCTCTTCCTCCTAATCGTCGCGGGCGGCGCCGCTGCGGCCTACAGCTACAAGAAGAAGAATACGCTCGAGATAGCTTACCGCGAAATCAAGGTTGAGCGCTCGGATCTCGAGGTCACGATCCTCGCGACGGGCACAGTCGAGCCACAGAATCGTCTCGAGATCAAGCCGCCGGTCGCCGGCCGCATTGAGGAGGTCCTCGTCAAAGAAGGCCAAAGGGTGACCAAGGGACAGGTCCTCGCCTGGATGAGTTCCACCGAGCGCGCCGCGCTCCTGGACGCCGCGCGGTCGCAGGGCCGCGAGGCCGTTAAACAATGGGAGCGCAACTACAAGCCCACACCGATCCTCGCGCCGATCAACGGCACGATCATCCAGCGAAGCGTGGAATCGGGCCAAACCTTCACCAACGTCGATCCCGTGCTCGTCATGTCCGACCGCCTCACGGTAAAGAGCCAGGTCGACGAGACGGATATCGCCGAGATCCGGCTCAAGCAGACCGCGAAGCTCACGCTCGACGCCTATCCCAACCAGACGATCCCGGCTCACGTCGACCAGATCGCCTATGACGCCAAGACCGTGAACAACGTGACCACCTACATCGTTGACGTGCTGCCTGAAGCAACGCCTGAGACCATGCGCAGCGGAATGACGGCGAACGTGACCTTCCTCGTAAGCGCGAAGTCGCAAGTCCTGACTGTGCCCAACGACTCGCTCCACGTGCTCGAGAACAAGTACTCCGTGCTCGTAAAAGCGACGGGCGACCTGAAACCCTGGGAGCGCCAAGTTGAGGTCGGCATCACCGACGGCAAGAAGACCGAGATTGTAAGCGGGCTGGCCGAGGGTGAGGTGATCCTCGCGGCCGAGATCAAGCCTTTGAAGGGCAAAGGATCGTCCGGCAGCACCAACCCACTCCAACCCTCTCGCCCGCGCGGACTAGGCAGGGGACGCTAAGCGCGTGCTCGAGCTGACTAACATCCACAAGCGCTACCAGATGGGGGACACCACCGTCTACGCGCTCAGGGGAACCACGGTCAAGATCGAGGACGGCGACTTCGTCGCGATCATGGGCCCCTCGGGCTCGGGAAAATCCACGCTCATGCACGTGATGGGGCTGCTCGACGTGCCGGACGAAGGCTCGTACAAGATAGACGGTCGTGAAGTCGCGAAGCATGGGGAAGACGAGCTAGCGGGCATGCGCCGCAAAGTGATCGGCTTCATCTTTCAGCAGTTCAACCTGCTCCCCCGCGTGACGGCGCTCGAGAACGTCTCGATGCCGCTGCTCTACTCCGAGGGCAAACTTGACCTCGACCGCGCGCAGGTGCTCTTGGAGCGAATTGGCCTGGGCCAACGCCTGGAACACCATTCCAATGAAATGTCGGGCGGCCAGCAGCAGCGGGTTGCGATCGCGCGATCGCTGATCAACCGCCCCCAGATCATTCTGGCCGACGAGCCCACGGGGAATCTCGACTCGGTCAGCGAACGCGAGATCATGAAGATCCTGCAGGAGTTGAATGATCAGGGCATCACGATCATCATCGTCACGCATGAAGACGAGATCGCCAAGCAGGCCAAGCGCATCATTCGCATGCGCGACGGGGTGTTGCAGTCCGACGAGCGGCTCCTGCCGCTGCCGCCGCCGAAGCCCAAGCCCGCGCCCAAGGAAGGCGAGAACGAGAACACCTCTCGCCGAGTGATGAACATCTTGCAGCACTTCTCGCAAGGCATGAAGACGCTGACTGCCAACAAAGTCCGCACGGTACTTTCCGTGCTCGGCATCCTGATCGGGGTCGCGGCCGTCGTGGCCATGCTTGCGCTCGGCGCGGGCGCCCAGAAAGCCATCGAGGACCAGCTCGCGTCGCTCGGCTCCAATCTTCTCGTCCTGCGCTCCGGCTCCGTGCGAGGCGCGGGCGGCGCGATGATCGAGGCCGGCACTACTACTCGCCTAACTGACGAAGACGCGCATGAGATCCACGAGAAGATTGAGAACGTGCGCGACGTCGCGTCCAATATCAATGGGCGCGGCCAGGTCACGTTCTCCAATAAGAACTGGGCGACCCAGGTCATTGGCGTCGGCACGAATTACGCGCGCATGCACGCCTACACCCCTGAAGTCGGCCGATTTTTCAGCGAAGAGGAAAATAAAAAGCGGTCGCGTGTGGCAGTCATCGGCGCGACGCTCGTGCGCGAGCTCTTTAACGGTGAGAACCCAGTCGGCGAGAACATCAAGATCAACAAAGTGAACTTCCAGGTGATCGGCATCTTGCCAGAAAAGGGCGCGAGCAGCTTCGGGGACCAGGACGACAAGATCGTTATTCCGCTCAACACAGCCATGCGCAGGCTTTTCGGCAAAGACTACGTCGACTTCATCGACATCGAGGTCATGGCGGCCGACCAGACGGCCGGGGTGCAAGAGAAAGTCCTCGATCTCATGTACCAGCGCCACCATGTGCCCTTGTCCCAGCGCCAAGATGCGTTCAAGGTGATGAACTTGGCCGACATCCAGGCCGCGCTCCAGGCCAGCACGCAGATCATGACCCTGCTACTGTCCGTGATCGCGGCGATCTCACTCCTGGTCGGCGGCATCGGCATCATGAACATCATGCTCGTCTCGGTCACCGAACGCACGCGTGAGATTGGCCTGCGCAAGGCAGTGGGCGCCGAGCGCAAGGACATCCTTTCGCAATTCCTGATCGAGGCCGTAGTGATCAGCCTCCTAGGTGGTATCCTCGGCATCGCCCTCGCCTGGGTGATCACCTTCACGCTCTCGCTGATCGCAGGCTGGGCGACTTCGATCACCCTCGCGTCAGTTCTCCTGGCTTTCATCTTCTCGGCATCAATCGGGGTGATTTTCGGGCTTTACCCAGCGACCAAGGCTGCGCGGCTCGCGCCTATCGACGCTCTCCGCTACGAGTAGAAAAAGTTAGTTACCCAAGCTGGCTTCGAGATCCTTGAGGCGCTCTATCGTGAGCTTCCAGGCGAGCTCCTGTTTGGCGACTTCGCGATCCGAACCCGTGCCGCCATCGACGATGCTGGCGAGCTGGGAGCTCGAAGTGCGGAACATCTCAAAAGCAACTTGGGCTTGATCCAGAATCGCTTGGCCCTGGGAAAGGTCTACGCCGTGCGCGTCCTTTCCGGTCAGGCGCTCGGCCTTCAATCGGGCGATCGTCGTGGTTATGAGCTGATCTGCTTCTTTGATCGCGTTCTGATCGCATGCAATTGTGCCGGGATTGGTGCCACCGTCCTGCTGAACGCAGAAGTCGCGTGAAGCCTCCACGCCTGCGGCTGGATCCGCATGGGCGACAGAAACAATTGAAGAAATGAGAGCAATACAGAGAACAGACAGCTTTTTCATACAGATTTCTCCTGGAAGGCAGGTATACACGTTTTGACTCAATGTGTCAAATTTAGTAATTCCCTGCTCTCTCCATCGCACTCGGCCGAGCGACCGAGGTCGTCGCGCGCGTTCGGGTCGGCGCCCCTTCCTTTATAAGCGATTCGATGCGCCCGATCCGCCCCCGCTGTCCCGCGCTAAACAAATATCAGATAATAAAAATCCAGCCATTCATAAGCCTCCCTCGATCCTCCGGATGACGTAGCCGCGCACCATGAAGCCGATCACGACTCCCATGATCGCGAAGAGCGCGACCAGAACCGGCAACTGTGGACCCTGGGAAAAGGGGCTCGCGGGACCTGCCGAAGGGCAATTCTCATCCTCGCTCCGTGCTCGCTGGTCCTTAAGTACTTGCTCCGCGTCCTTCGCCGCCTCGGGCGTGTCGAGCCGCGCGATCAGGTCGCGGTACTTCGCCACCGACCGCGAGGAGTCCGAGATGAGCAGGGTCCGCGAATGCTCGATCGGGACCAGCCGCGCCGACGGCGGGGCGAATGAGCGCAACAGCCGCGCGACGCCCTCGACCTGCGCATGCTTCAGCGGAAACGCGAACGTGACGAGCTTGTCGTTATCCGGGGCCGCGGCTAGGTCCGTGATGAGGGGGATCGCCGAATCCCGAGCGTCCCGGACCCGCAGAAGCCGCTGGAAGTGGAGCTGCTCGTCCTCAACGAGCGTCAGGCCACGGCTCGAGAGAGTTGACAGCACCTGAGCGAGAGCGTGCGCGCGGTCCAACTCGCCGAGCCTCGGCACCTGGACCCGGTACTTCGAGAGATCTTCGGCGGCGTTCGAAACGACCATCGGGATCGCGTTTGAGGCCATTTCCAGGTACTCGGCCATGCTCATCTCCCCCGGCTTGAACCGGATCGCGCCGTCTGCCTGAGCCAAGCGAGGCGCGAGAAGAATCAATAACGGGAGCATACCGGCAATCGACTTCTTCATTTTGCACCTCGACGATTATTGGACAGAAAGGAAGGCTTGGAAGGCCCCGAAGTTGCCGCTGGCGAAGGCAGCGAATTCGCCCCCCCGTTCACTTCCAGGTGCTCTACGACGAGTTTCTCGATCTTCACCTCTTTGCCCGCGCAGGCTTTCGTTCGATAGAACTCGGGAGCGGGCTTAGCAGCGCCCGGGATATCGAGCATGCGCAGGATCTCCAGGGTCTTCCGGATCGTGTTGCCGTCCGCGGTGATCCAAACTTGTGAGCGTCCCACTGGAATGATCCGCGCCGAGGACGGAGTGAAGGAACGCAGGGTGCGCGAGGCGTCTTCCGCCGGCAGGTTCGCGAGCCGGTGAACCGCGGTAACGACCCGGTAGGTGGCAGGCACTTGGCCGGATTCGAAGATCGGAATCAGCGCGTCGCGCGCATCGCGGATTTTCATCACAATCCAGCCCGACTGCGCCGGCCCATCGACGACCGTGTAACCGCTGTCGAGGAGCGCCTGAAAGAAAAGCTCGGTCAAAGTCGTTTCCGGAATCGCGGTCGGCACCCACAACGAGACTTTGCCGGTGAATTCCCCGTAGTTCGCGTCCATGCCCAGCGCAATGGGCGCTCCGGTCAGCTCTGCGTAGGCCTGCACGAGTTCTCCTAGCGGGAGCTCCTTAAGGCGAAAAGGCTGGACCAGCCCCTCTCTCGATTTCTGGAATAGCGTGGACTTCGCCTGAACCAAACCGGGCAGCGATCCCAATGCGAGCACGGCTGCGAGGGCCAGGGTTCTAAGAACCCCCTTGGGTTTCACGATGAGCATCTTCGACCTCCTTTTGATAAGCGATTCTCTCCTGCTGAATTTCAGCGTCATATCTGG
>JAYVOO010000313.1:0-1691 GCA_043757905.1 Oligoflexia bacterium | reverse complement strand
CCCCGCGCTCGGCAAGCGCCTCGGACCCAAGATGAAGGCTGTCGGAGCCGGAATCATGAAGCTGCCGCTCGCGAGCCTGCTCAAGCTCGAGCTCGGTGAGACGGTGACGGTCGAAGGTGAGGCGATCTCGCTTTCAGACATCGAGATCCGCCGCGATCCTCAGGGCACGAACCCGAACCTCGCGACTCATCAGCGCGTTTCGCTCGAGCTTGACCCGACGGTCACGCCCGAGCAGGAGCAAGAAGGCCTGGCCCGTGAGATCACGCGCAAGATCCAGGCGGCTCGGAAGTCCGCTGACTTCAACTTGGGCGACTCGATCCGGCTCGAGCTCCAGTGCTCGGGCGCTCTCCGGCTCGCGGTCGAAGCCCACAAAGACTTCATCTGCGGCGAGACGCTCGCGCGCGAGTTCGCGTTCTCGAACACGCCCCAGGGTTCTCACACTGAAACAGCCGAGATCGACGACGAGATGCTCGGCATTGGCATCCGGCCGCTGGCCTGAGGCGCGCGCGGAAGTGCAGAAGCGCAAGCATCAGATCGAGCTCGACGTCATCGGCTACCTACGAAGCTGCTTCAAGGAGAAGTTCGGCATTCCCCGGCAGCCTGGGTTGGTCGCGTCCGCGCTCGGAACTATTAAGCTCGAGGACGACCCAGATCTAGTGACCGCGATCAAAGGCTTCGAGGGTTTTAGCCACCTTTGGGTGATCTTCGTTTTCCACCGGCACGGGAGTCGGACATGGAAGCCCAGCATCCGCCCGCCGCGCTTAGGTGGTCGCCAGCGAGTGGGCGTGCTCGCTTCACGGTCGCCCCATCGCCCGAACCCGATTGGCATGAGCGTTTTAAAGATCGAGGCGATCCGCTTGGACGCTGTGGGTGGCGCCGAGATCGACGTCTCCGGCATCGACCTGATGGACGAAACGCCGATCCTCGACATCAAGCCCTACATCCCCTACGCCGACTCTGTGCCCGAAGCGCTGGCCGGCTGGGCCGACGAGAAGATCCGCAGAACGCCAGTCACTTTCACTGAGACGGCCGAGCGGGCGCTCGAGGCACGCGGGGCGGCCCACCCTCAAGTCACGATGATCGGTACCGCCGCCGCTTGCGAGCTTTTGCGCCGGTTGATCATCGAGATCCTGGAAATCGACCCGCGGCCGGGCTTCCAGCGCGTGAAACTTGGACCCGATCGCCCGGAAGCTCAGGGTACTCAGTTCGCTTTCCGACTCCACGACTTCGACGTGAAGTGGGAGATTCGGCAGGGGTCTTTTCTCGTGACGGATCTTGTGGTCCTTACTTGAACGCCGGGCGTGCAAGTAATTGGCGCCTCCCCAAAAGCTCCGCAACTCAGAAGCTGTAGATCCGGTAAGCGATTCCACCTCGGCCGTCACGCGTAATCACCGTGATGACGGTCGAATGCACGGCGGGCGCGGCCGCAGCAGGTGTGAATGCGAGCGGCTCGGTGCCCAACGTGCGGTAACGCTCAAACTCCCCGTCGCTCAAAAACCAGGTCGTCGCGAGGGTCTCGGTACCCGAGGTGAAGCCGCCGTCGTTTTGCTCGAACGAATAACTCTCGCCCGCCGTGCCCGCAACCGAGATCGCGAACGAGCTCTTCACAGCTGGAAGCGCGACCAAAGGAGCGCCGTCTGAATTCACGGTGAGCACTCCCGGGTTCTGATTCTTCGGTGTCTTCGTCGGGC
>JAYVOO010000312.1:0-6152 GCA_043757905.1 Oligoflexia bacterium | reverse complement strand
AACAGGACGGCGAGCTATGAGCGAGTTCAAAGATCTTTTTTCCACCCAGGCAACAGACTACGCCAGGTTTCGGCCAACTTATCCGGCGGCGCTTTATGGATTCCTGGCCGCGCAGGCCCCGGCCCGAGAGCTTGCTTGGGACGTGGGCACCGGCAATGGCCAGGCGGCGATCGAGCTCGCGAAGTCCTTCGCACGCGTCGTGGCCACCGATCCTTCAGAGAAGCAGCTTTCGAGCGCTGTTCCGCGACCCAACGTCGAATACCGCGTCGGGCCGGCTGAGAAGTCGCCGCTCGCGGACCAGAGCGCGGATCTCATCACCGTCGCGCAGGCCTTCCACTGGTTCAAGCAGGAGGAGTTTTTTCGGGAGGTAAGGCGAGTGGCGAAGCCCGCCGCGGTGCTTGCGCTCTGGACTTACGGACTGGCCGCAATCTCTCCCGCGCTCGATCAGGTCGTGTTCCGTCTTTTCGAGGGCAAGCTCGGAGCTTACTGGGAGATCGAGCGGAAACTCGTGGATGAAGGCTATCGCGGCGTGCGTCTACCCTTCGAGGAGATCGCCGCCCCCGCATTTGAGATGAGGGCCGAGTGGAATCTTGCAGATCTTGTGGGTTACCTCGGCACTTGGTCGGCGCTGCAAGCCTACATCCGAAAAAATGGCGAGAATCCGATCGAGGAATTCTATCCAGAGCTCAAGGCCGCCTGGGGAGCCGAGGCCCGGCGACCCGTGAACTGGCGGCTTGGGCTCCGCGCCTGCCGCGTGCCCGTTTGATTTAAAAGAAATTGAGCCGAAATAAATCGGGGTTATTCGCCGAAAAGACCGAGCTGCCGGGGCGTTTCGGGCAATGGAGCCCACGATTTCACGGGGACTCCGAGTCGCTCCCGCATCTTCTCCGCGAAGTAGGCTGCCATCTCAGGAGTCAATGCGTCCTCGGGCTCGTGCACCATGAAGAAGACCTCGCTCATGCCCAGCTCGAACCACTCGCCCAAGCGCGCGATCCAGGCGTCGGCTCGCGAATAGTCGGAGGGATGAAGAGCGTTCCCGATAAAGCGCACGAACGCGCGCGGGCACGTGAGCGAGCCGTGCGAGACATCGCGCCGGCCGGCCACGTCCGTGATCACGCCCGCGGCACCTACGTTCCTAAGCAAATCCGTTGCGGGAGCAATCAGTTCGCCGTTCCGGAACCAAGAGGCATGGCGGAACTCGACCGCGATCGGAAAACCGCCTAAACCGCGCAGAAAACCCGCGAGGTCCCGTAGCTCGCGGGGCGTGAAGGCCGGTCCGAGCTGGAGAAAGGAAAGCCCGAGCTTCGGGCCGAGCTCTGAAAGGCTGTCGACGAATACGCGAGTGGGCGCTTCCGCGTTCCGCAGCGCCAGGTCGTGAGAGATGACCTGCGGAAACTTGGGGCAGAAGCGGAAGTCCTCGTCCGTTGTGTCCCGCCACTTGCGCACCGTCGTCAGGTCGGGCGTGCGGTAATGGGTCATGTTCAGCTCGATCGCGCCGAATTGCTTGGAATAGAGGGAGAGGAAATCAGCAGGCTTGGACTTCTCGGGGTAGATTTTCCCGACCCATTCCTTGTGCGACCATGCCGGGGCTCCGATCCAGATCTTGGGGGCTTCAAGGGCACCGCCTCCGGGGCGAAGCTTTGCGAGAGTATCGCGCGTGCGGGCCGAAATCCCAGGCAGGGCGAAGTTCACCCGTTCGACGCTGGCGAGTTTTCCGAAGTCCATTCCCCGGATATAACAGAGCTCCGACGGCACCGGGAGCGCCAAAAAAGCTCATAATTACGGAGAAGTAGGAGACGTCAATAACCGAGTTGAATAGTCATCTATTCTGCGATATAGATACGGTGTGTTGAAGAGTAGCGTTTTCCTCATCTCTTGCCTGCTCGTTTCCGGCTCCGCCCTCGCGGCCCGCCACCCCATGCCGGTCGGCCAGCGCCTCGAGAATATGCGCGGCAACCGCAAGATCGATAGGAAGCTCATCAAATCCCTTTCTTCGCTCCATTCCATCCAACACGCCGGACTCCCGGGCAAGAAGAAGCGCACTTACGTCGCGCGATCCATGCCCGCGCAAGAGATCATCATTGCCGCGGTTGGCGGTTATGGAGTGGAGAATCGTTACGATCGCCTGATGAGCCAGTTGCAGCGTCGCAAGATCAAGATCGTCGACGCGGGCATTCGGCGCGGCCATGGAACGATCGTCGTGCGCATTCAGTCGGCATCCGAGCGCGATGACCTAGTCGATATCCTTTACCGTAGCCAGTCACTGATCCAGATCGCCCGCTCAAGCCCGCCGCACGCGTCCGCCACTCGCTACGCCCGCCTCAAATAGGTGCCTGACACCTTTTGGTAGCCAGGCCGCGTCATCCGCGAAGATCTGTCGCGCTGGCTGTGTTGATTGGGGATGACGCAGCCTAGCTACCAAAAGGTGTCAGGCACCTACATGCGGAAAACGCCGAAGCGCGTCTCTGGGATCGGCGCGTTCAAAGACGCCGCGATCGCGAGGGCCAGTGTCTGCCTGGTCTTCCATGGCACGATGATGCCGTCGTCCCAGAGTCGCGAAGTACTCATGTAAGGGCTGCCCTCGCGCTCGTACTGTTCGCGGATGGGATCCTGGATCTTTCGGATCTCTTCGGCAGTCAGCTTCTGGCCCTTTGCCTCGAGCTGGTCGACCTTCACCTGCGACAGCACTCCCGCCGCCTGGTCGCCGCCCATGACAGAGATGCGTGAGTTCGGCCAGTTCCAGAGGAAGCGCGGCTGGAACGCGCGGCCGCACATACCGTAGTTGCCCGCGCCGAAGCTCCCGCCCGTGATCACTGTGAACTTCGGCACCTGGACGTTCGAGACTGCCGTAACCATCTTTGCGCCGTCTTTAGCGATTCCGCCCGCTTCGTACTTCTTGCCCACCATGAACCCTGTGATGTTCTGGAGAAAGAGCAAGGGCACGCGGCGCTGGCCGCAGAGTTCGATGAAGTGGGTGGCTTTTAATGCGCTCTCGCTGAAAAGGATGCCGTTGTTTGCGACGATGCCGACCGGATAGCCGAAGATATGCGCGAAGCCCGTCACGAGCGTCGTCCCATAGAGAGCTTTGAACTCATGGAAACGCGAGCCGTCGACGATGCGGGCGATCAGCTCGCGAGAGTCCAGCGGCTTTCGAAGGTCCGTGGGAAGGATGCCTGCGATCTCTTCCGGGTCATACGCGGGCTCTTCCGGCGACAACCGCTCGATCCACGTGGGCGCGGGCCGGTTCAAGTGGCTGATGATCTCGCGCGTGATCTCAAGCGCATGCTCGTCGTTCTGTGCCAGATGATCCGTCACGCCGGAGACGCGCGAATGCGTGTCGCCGCCGCCGAGATCCTCGGCGGTTACGATCTCGCCGGTCGCGGCTTTGACTAGGGGCGGGCCGCCCAGGAAGATCGTGCCCTGGTTACGGACGATGATCGTCTCGTCAGACATCGCGGGCACATACGCGCCGCCTGCGGTACATGAGCCCATCACGACCGCGATCTGAGGGATGCCGAGCGCGGACATGCGCGCCTGATTGAAGAAGATGCGGCCGAAATGGTCTCGATCTGGAAAGACATCCGCCTGCATCGGCAGGAACGCTCCGCCCGAGTCGACGAGATAAATGCAGGGAAGGCGGTTCTGCTCGGCGATTTCCTGCGCACGCGTGTGCTTCTTCACGGTCAGCGGAAAGTAGGTCCCGCCCTTCACGGTCGCATCGTTTGCGACGATCATGACCTCGCGCCCATGGACTACGCCGACGCCCGTCACCAGGCCCGCGCCCGGAGCCGCGCCGTCGTACATGCCTTCAGCCGCGAGCGGTGAAAGCTCAAGAAATGCAGTACCCGGATCCAAGAGTCCGCGAACGCGGTCCTGGACGAAGAGCTTGCCCCTCGACTCGTGCCTCGCGCGGGCTTCAGGCCCGCCGCCTTCGCGGGCGGCACTTACGCGAGCTTCGAGCTCGGAAGCTAACCTCCGATGGTGTTCCGCATTGGCCTTGAACTCGGCTGACCCCGTCTGAACCTGCGATTTGAGCTGCGACATAGTCCCTCAGTGCTACCGGCCAAGCCCGCAGAATTCAAGTGGACTTGCAATGCGTCAACGAGTTAGCAAAGTATCTATGGCCTACGAAACGCTACTCGTCTCGACGGATGCCCGCGGCATCATGACCGTTCAGCTGAATCGCCCGGATATCCGGAACGCCTTCAACGAGACCGTGATCACGGAGCTCGCGCGCGCGTTCGGCGTCGACGCGCTCGACGGCAAGGTCCGCGCGGTCGTGCTCAGAGGGTCGGGTCCGGTCTTCTCAGCCGGCGGCGACCTGAATTGGATGAGAAAGTCGATCGACTTCACGTTCGAGCAGAATCTGGACGACACACGCCGCTTGTCCAGCATGTTCGCGATCCTAAACGACTGCCCGAAGCCCGTGATCGGCGCGATCCATGGCGCCGCGATCGGCGGTGGAGTGGGCCTCGTTTCCATCTGCGACATCGTCGTCGCCACTTCAAACACCCAGTTCAGTCTGAGCGAAGTGCGCCTCGGCCTCGTGCCCGCCTGCATCGGCCCGTTCGTGATCGCCAAGATCGGCGCAAGCCAGGCTCGCAGACTTTTCCTCTCGGCTGAGCGCTTCGACGGCAACACCGCCCGCGAGATCGGCCTCGTCCATGAGCTCGTTAAAGATCAAGACGAGCTCGACGCCTCCGTCACGCGCATCACCTCCAACATCCTGCAGGCCAGCCCCAACGCCGTGATGGCCGCGAAGAAGCTCGTCGCTGAGCTCTCCTGGCCCGAGAAGCGCGCCAAGGCCCGCGATCCGCTCGAGTACGTCTCGAAGATGCTGGCCGACCTCCGCGTCTCACCAGAAGGCCAGGAAGGTCTCAAGGCCTTTCTCGAGAAGCGTAAACCTTCGTGGCAGACGTGAAGTGGCCGGCATGAAGAAGATCAAAGTCCTCGTCGCAAACCGCGCTGAGATTGCATGCAGGGTTTTCCAGGCCTGTCGCGAGATGGGCTTGGAAGGGGTCGGCATCGTCGCACCTGGCGACGAAGACGCGCGGCACGTGACCTACGCCGACCGCATCGAGCGCGTCGACGGCTATCTTGATATCCCGAGCGTCATCAAAGCGGCGCAGTCCTCCGGCGCGACACTCATCCATCCGGGCTACGGATTTCTTTCCGAGCGGCCGGCATTTGTGGAGGCCGTCGAGAAGGCTGGGCTGACATTCGTCGGACCCACCGCCGAAACGATGTCCGTGATGGGCGGAAAGATTAGCGCCAAGGAGCTCGTCACGCGCGAGGGCCTGCCGACGCTTCCCTGGGCCAAGATCAAGCCGGGCGAGGATATTAAGATCGCTGCGAAAACCGTGGGTTTTCCGCTCCTGCTCAAGGCTTCAGCTGGTGGCGGCGGCAAGGGCATGCGCCTCGTGCGCGCAGAGAACGAGCTGGAACAAGCAGCCGACAGCGCTAGCCGGGAAGCGGTAGCTTCTTTTGGAGACGGCACACTCTTCATCGAGCGTTTCGTCGAGAAGCCCCGCCACATCGAGGTGCAGGTCTTCGGCGACGGTCGCGGCGGGGGAGTGCATCTCCACGAGCGCGAGTGCTCGCTCCAGCGCCGCCATCAAAAAGTCTGGGAGGAGGCCACCGCGCCCCATCTTTCCGAGAAAACCCGCCTAGGCCTTTTCGCGGCCGCTATGAAGCTGGTGGCCGCCGTGAAATACCGAAGCGCCGGCACCCTTGAATTTCTGGTCGACGACCAGGAAGGATTTTATTTCCTCGAGATGAACACGCGCCTGCAGGTCGAGCATCCGGTTACGGAGCTTGTGACCGGGGTGGACCTCGTTTGGGCGCAGCTCGCACAGGCGCTGGCCCCCGAGGTAACGATACTCTCCGATTCGCCTCAGGCCCGCGGCCACGCGATCGAGGTGAGACTCTACGCTGAAGATCCTGCGAACGGCTTCATGCCGACGCCTGGCAAAGTCGAGCGACTCAAGTGGCCGACGGGCCCCGGAATCCGCGTCGACAGCGGGATCGAGGAGGGGCAAGTCATAGGCACTCAATTCGATTCGATGGTCGGCAAGCTCATCGTCCACGCTTCGAACCGGGATCAAGCCCTCGCGCGCATGAAGTACGCGCTGGAAGAGACCGTTATCCATGGG
>JAYVOO010000311.1:0-6163 GCA_043757905.1 Oligoflexia bacterium | reverse complement strand
AGTCAGGGGCACGAACACAACTCGTCCGCTTCCCTCTTCTTTTGCCACTCCCGCCCCCCCTCGTGACAGATCGCTGATATTCAGTTCGATCAGGGGTTTTTCAGGCGTTTTCACCTCGCCGTTATGCGGGGAATTGACGCAGAACTCAACCAAAAGGTGTCAGGCACCTTTTGGTTGCCACGCTGTGCAAACGGGTGCTAGGTTGCCGATGAACCCGCATATCTTTAATATCTCGGCCCGCCTTGAAGGCCGGCCTGGTCACTTTAATATCTCGGCCCGCCTTGAAGGCCGGCCTGGTCAGGCATGCCCAAGAATATCCGAAATTTCTGCATCATCGCGCACATCGATCACGGCAAGTCCACGCTGGCGGATCGCCTTCTCGAGCGCACCGGCACGGTCGCCAAGCGCGAAATGGAAGCTCAGTATCTCGACAGCATGGACATCGAGCGCGAGCGCGGCATCACGATCAAGGCGCAGAGCGTCCGCCTGAAGTACAAATCCAAAGCCGGAGTCGATTACATCCTGAACTTGATCGACACTCCCGGGCACGTCGACTTCACTTACGAAGTCTCGCGCTCCCTCGCCGCGTGCGAAGGCGCGATCCTCGTGGTCGATGCCTCACAAGGAGTGGAAGCACAGACGCTCGCGAACGTTTTCATGGCGCTCGACAACAACCTCGAAGTGTTTCCCGCAGTGAACAAGATCGATCTACCTTCGGCCGACCCCGAGCGCGTGCTCCAGGAAGTCGACGAGATGATCGGCTTGGTCGACACCACCCGGGCCGTGATGTGCAGTGCGAAGTCGGGTATCGGCATCGACGAGATCCTGGAAGCCGTCGTGAATTACTTCCCGCCGCCCAAGGACGCCGACAATGAGCCCTTGCGCGCGATGATCTACGACAGCTGGTACGATCCTTACCAAGGCGTCGTCGCGCTCTGCCGCATTGTCGAAGGCAAGGTCCGCAAGGGCACGAAGATCCGCCTCTTCCACGTCGCCAAGGAATTCGAAGTCCAGCGCGTCGGTGTTTTCACGCCAAAGTTCACCGACTGCGACGAGCTGACGAGCGGCGAAGCCGGCGCGATCGTCACCGGCATCAAGGACGTGCGCGACATGAAAGTCGGCGACACGATCATGGAAGTCGGCAACATGGGCCTTGAAGCCCTGCCAGGATTCCGCGAAGTGAAGCCCATGGTTTTCTGCGGCGTCTACCCGATCGACGCCGACCAGTACGCGGATCTCAAGGAGTCACTCGAGAAGCTCAAGCTGAACGACGCCGCGATCACCTTCGAGCCTGAGACGTCGACCGCGCTGGGCTTCGGCTTCCGCTGCGGGTTTCTCGGCCTGCTCCATATGGACGTCGTTCAGGAGCGCCTCGAGCGCGAGTACAACCTGAACCTGATCACGACCGCGCCTTCAGTAATTTACAAAGTGAAGCTCACCGACCTGACCGAGCTTCAGGTCGACAACCCGGCCAAACTTCCCGATTCCACCCGCATCCTCCAGATCGAGGAGCCGTTCATCAAGATGGTCATCCACATGCCGGCCGAGTATGTCGGCTCCGTGATGGCGCTCCTCAACGAGCGGCGGGGAATTCAGATCAAGATGGATTACGTCACCAAAGAGCGAGTGGCGCTTCACTACGAGATGCCACTCAACGAGATGGTCTTCGATTTCTTCGACCGCCTGAAGTCGACGACCAAGGGCTACGCCTCGATGGATTATGAGCTCGCGGATTATCGGCCTGCGGACCTCGTCAAGCTCGACATCCTAGTCAACGGCGAACCCGTCGACGCGCTTTCGCTCATCATCCACCGAGAGAAATCCGCGTACCGTGGCCGCGAGCTCGTAAAGAAAATGAAGGAGCTCATCGACCGCCAGATGTTCGAGATCGCCATCCAGGCGGCGATCGGCTCCAAAATCATCGCGCGCGAGAGCATCTCCGCGCTCCGCAAGAACGTAACCGCGAAGTGTTACGGCGGCGACATCAGCCGCAAGCGCAAGCTCCTTGAGAAGCAGAAAGAGGGCAAGAAGCGCATGAAGCAGATCGGAAACGTCGAAATCCCGCAGGAAGCCTTCCTCGCGGTTCTCAAGGTGGATTGAACGAAGGGACTTGGGGAGAGGTATGGCGCGGCGAAAGGAATCCGGCATCCTGAAAGACTACCTGATCGCCGTGACTGTCGCCGTCTCCGTCGCCCTTCTCATACGTTTCTTCCTGATCGAAGCTTACCGCATCCCGAGCCATGCGATGCGCCCGACCCTCGAGGCCGGCGACACGATCTTCGTATCCAAGTCCGCTTACGGCATGAGGCTGCCCTTCACGCGCGCGCCGCTCCTGGGCCAATCCTTGCCGAGTCGCGGCGACGTCGTCGTCTTCGCGACTCCGAGCGATCCCGACTACGATTACATCAAGCGCGTGGTTGCGGTGCCGGGCGATACCGTCGAAGTGCGCGACGGCCACGTGATCTTGAACAGTAAAGCGCTCTCTAGCGACCCTTCAGGCTCGAAACCCTGTGGGCTGCAGGCGATTCCCGGAGGCCCGACTCACGCAGTTTGCTGGGAACCCCCTTCCATCAGCGGCTTCGGCCCCGTAAAAGTTCCCGAGCAAACGGTTTTCGTGATCGGCGACATGCGCAGCGACATCCGTGCGGCCGCGACCACAAGTCTCGGACTGAGCTCGGCGGATAGTGCAAAATTCCGGAGTTGGGGTATGATCCCGGTGGCATCTCTCAAGGGCAAAGCGCTCTGGGTCTGGCTTTCCATCGAGCCCGGTTCGGTCAGCCGCGGGAGCGTCTTCCCGCAGATCCGCTTCGAGAGAATGCTGAGGCGAATTCAGTGAGTGAAACGGCAGCAGTAAAAACCGCTCACCTCAAGCAGCTCCTGGCCGCGGCTGACCTTGAGCTTCCGCAGATCCGCTACCTATTCTCCGCGGCGAAAGCATTCTCACGGAGCTTGCAGTCCAATCCGGAAGCGACGATCCCACTTCTGCAGGGCAAAACGATCGTCACACTCTTCTTCGAGAACTCCACCCGCACGAAAACGTCCTTCGAGATGGCGACGCGCAAGCTCAGCGGCAGCACAATGAGCTTCGCGTCCTCCACCTCCAGCACGACGAAAGGCGAGACACTGATCGACACGGCCAAAAATATCGAGGCCATGCGCCCGCACTGCCTGGTTGTCCGCCATGCTTCCGCGGGCAGCCCCCAGTTCCTCGCGCGCGAGCTGAGCCTGCCGGTCGTGAACGCGGGTGACGGCTTTCATGAGCATCCCACGCAAGGGCTGCTCGACGCCTTCACGATCGAAGAGAAGCTCGGCACCCTTCAAGGCAAGCGCGTCGTCATCCTGGGCGACATCGCGCACTCCAGGGTGGCACGCTCGAACATCCACATCCTGAAGAAGCTCGGAGCCAAGGTCGCGGTCTGCGGTCCACCCACTCTGCTTCCGCCGAAGCCGGAAACCCTGGGCGTCGACTTCGCTTACCGCCCGGAAGAACTGCTCTCGTCCGCTGACGTCGTCATGACCTTGAGAGTGCAGCTCGAGCGGCAAAACCGCATGCAGCTGCCCTCAATCGCGGAGTATTCGCGGGTCTGGGGCCTCACACCCGAGCGCGCGAAGCTCTTGCCCAAGGGTGCGATCATCCTCCATCCCGGCCCGATCAATCGCGGCGTCGAGCTCGATCCCGAAGTCGCCGACGGCCCTTCATCCGTCATCCTCGATCAGGTCTTCAATGGCGTGGTGATCCGTATGGCCGTGCTCACTTCGGTGTGCAATCCCGACGGCCTCGACAAATGGCTCGCGACCGAGCGCCTCCACCAGAGCTTCAGCAAAGGAACCAAACTTTAATGGCCCCCGCAACCGACACTTCGATCCTCATCCAAGGCGGGCTCGTGATCGACCCGTCGCAGAACCGCGACGGGGCTGCCGATGTCCTGATTGAAGATGGGAAGATCGCGGCGATCGACGATCCGGGAAAGATCCCCGCTTCGCGTGCGGGCCGCGTGATCGACGCGAATGGTGCCTGGGTGCTTCCCGGCCTGATCGACGTCCACGTGCACCTGCGCGAGCCCGGCCTCGAATACAAGGAGACGATCGAGACCGGCACGCGCGCGGCGGCCGCGGGCGGATTCACATCGGTGGCCTGCATGGCCAATACGAATCCGGTCAACGACACTCCTTATGTCACGGCGTTTATCCGAGAGAAAGCCAAGGCCGCGGGCGCCTGCCGCGTCTTCATCATCGGCGCAGTCACGAAGGGTTTGAAGGGCGAGGAGCTGGCCGAGATCGCCGGCATGGTCGCGGAAGGCGCGAAGGCGCTGAGCGACGACGGCATGCCCGTCATGAACTCCTATCTGATGCGCAAGGCGATGGACTACGCGAAGGCCTTCGGTGTGCCGATCATCAGCCATGCCGAGGACGCGAACCTCGTGGGACAGGGCGTGATGAACGAAGGCGCGCTCTCCAGCGAGCTCGGGCTCCGAGGAAATCCCGCCGCCGCGGAAGAGATCCTGGTCGCGCGCGAGATTGCCCTCTGCCGCTTGACTCGCTGCCCGGTCCACATCGCCCATATCTCGACTGAGATCGCGCTCGAGCATCTCCGGCGGGCCAAGGAAGCGGGACTTCCGGTGACCGCCGAAGCGTCGCCTCACCACCTGGTCCTCGACGAGGAGCATGTGCGCGGCTACGACACGAACTTCAAGATGGCGCCCCCTCTTCGCAGCGCGCGTGACGTAGAAGCGCTCCGCAAGGCCGTCGCCGACGGACTGGTCGATCTCATCGCCACCGACCATGCCCCTCATGGCATTGTTGACAAGGCGCTCGAATTCGACCAGGCGGCTAACGGCATCATCGGCCTGCAGACGGCTGTACCGCTAACCCTCAGCTTAGTTCACGACGGCGCCGTCTCGCGCAAGCGCTGGGTCGAAGCGCTGACCTCGGCCCCTGCGCGCCTCCTCGGCGTGCCCCACGGGACGCTCAGGATCGGAACGGAAGCGGACGTCACACTTCTTCACCCGACGCGCCAGTGGACCTTGACAGCGGATGAGATTTTGTCGAAAAGTCGGAACTCGCCCTTCTTGGGCTGGAAGTTCAAGGGACAGGTGCTAGCAACTCTGGTCAAGGGACGCGTTGTGTACTCGCTTGAGAAAGGGATCTGATCAATGAATTTGGCGAGCTCGGCTGAAAAAAGCGCCCGTGGCGTCCTGGTACTCGAGGACGGAACGGAGTTCGAGGGGCTTCTCTTTGGCGCCCCGGTCTCCGCCCGGTCGATTCTCGACTCCAGCCGCAAGACCACCGTCAAGGCCCGCGACCGCGGTTACGGCGAAGTCGTGTTCAACACCTCGATGACGGGCTATCAGGAAATCCTGACCGACCCTTCTTACTACGGCCAGATCATCTGCATGACCGTTCCCCATCTCGGCAATACGGGCGTCAACGCCGAAGATCCCGAAAGCCCGCATCCCTGGTGTGGCGGCTTCGTCGTGCACGAACAGTCGGGCTCGCCCTCGAACTGGCGCTCGGAAGGCAGCCTGGACGCATATCTCAAGAGCCACGGAGTGCCCGGCATCCACGGCGTCGACACGCGCTCCCTGACTCGCCATCTTCGCTCGCTCGGAGTTGTCCGCGGGGTCATCCTTCCGATCGAGGAGCGCGCGCAGGCCAAGAAACTTCTCGCCGACCTTCCCCCGTTCGAAGGCCGCGACCTGATTGGTGAAGTGAGCACACGCGAGCCCTACTTCTGGACCGAGACAGGCCCGAGCGCGGCGCGCCCAGCTCCCGGACACGCGGGAGCATCCGCCGCCACCTGCGCTTCCTCGCAGACTGCGCCAGTGCAGCGCCCGACAATCGCCTACTCGACCTCGCCCACGCTTCCGGAGCGCTCCTATAAAGTGGTCGCACTCGATTACGGCATCAAGTGGAACCTGCTTCGATCGCTCGCGCATTTCGGCTGCGAGATTGAAGTGCTGCCCGCCTCGACGAGCGCCAAAGAAGTGCTTGCGCGCAAACCCGACGGGGTTTTCCTCTCGAACGGCCCGGGCGATCCAGCGGCCGCGCCCTACGCCGCCGAAACCGTGCGCGGCCTCCTGGGCCAGGTGCCGGTCTTCGGCGTTTGCATGGGACATCAGATCCTCGCGCTCGCCTTGGGTGCGAAGACCTACAAGCTCAAGTT
>JAYVOO010000310.1:0-6185 GCA_043757905.1 Oligoflexia bacterium | reverse complement strand
TCAGATGGTTCAGATGGCTGGTATAGGACACAAGTGCCGAGCGCGCGTTGTCTCCAGTGACCTGATTCTTCGTATTGAAAACCGCCCGGATCGCCCGTAACGAGTTCTCGAAGACCACGAATTCATTGCTATGGAATAGATTATAAGTCTCGAGCGTCAGGTCCTTCACCGCCGGCGGCAATTCATAGATCGGCCAGTGGTAGTTCCCGCCCGCTTGGAGTTTCTCGCTGTGCCCCGCGGGTTTCATGTCCTCGGCGAAGGTCCAGACCTGCGCGTCCCAAGAAGCGAAGAGCTTCTCGGATTCCCGCTTGGCGATCCGCTCGAAGAGCTCTGACTTCGGATCGACGCCTTGGAGGCGCTGGGCTAGTGCCTGCAATCTCGCGTGCATCTCGCCCTCAACCTCGCTCGCATGCTCGAGATTCGGCAGCTCGGCTGAAAAAGGCTCGACGTTGGTGGGGTCCTTGCCGGCCAAGTAATAAAATCCTTGCAGGAGATCCGTCTCGTCCGCAGCCGAGCCGCCCGAGGCCTTCTTTCCGTTGGTTCGAAAAGTGTTGAGCACGTCGCGCAAATGCGGCGAGAGCTGCTCGGCCCGGCGCAAGCTCCCGTTCCGCAATTGTTCCACCACGTGATGGCCGATCTGGTCTGCCCGCCCGCCTGGAAGGGCGTATACCGGCGAAATCACGAGAAACGCGAAAAGACTCGAAACAATCAGAGAAACGTTGAAAACCTTCATAAGCGCATGGACTCCACGGTGCCTGTTAGCAATCCCTGTGCGAATCCCCGGCGCTCAACCTATGCGCGCTCATGCATCTCGACCTGTCCAAACTCTAGACAGTCAGTACTTGTAGCTCCACTCGAGGAACGCCGAGGCGGTCCGCTCCGAGGTGTCCGTCGGATTCAGAAGATCCGTATTCACTGCCCAATGCTTACTCAGACGTCGGCGCACGCCGAGCTCACCCAGGCCCGTGCCTGTCGAGCCCACGTTCAACGAGGTGCCGGTGCCGAGCTTCACCTTCGCCGTGAACATGCCGGTCGTGGAATCGTAACCCACGCGCTCCACAGGCGTCGAGGCGAGCGCGTAGAGCGATGCCAACCCGATCGCGCCATCGGTCACGGCTGCCTGCGTGTTACCCACGGACTGGGCCTGGTCGGGGTCAAGTGCGTCCAGCGGCGCTCCGAAAAGCAGCGTTGCCCAAAGTTGATCTTCCGGTAGCGGTGGATCGCTTGTGAGCCTCACAACGGGTTTGCCGATCGTGTTGATCATGTTGATGGTGACCGTGTAATCGGCATACGCGACGTTGATCGCGCCATCGATCTCGCTCTCCTCGGGAGGCGCGAGCAGCTGAATGTCGAAGTGATCGATCTTGGCCTTACGGCGAAACGCCTCGATCTCAAACGGTACGACGCCAACGGAACCGCCAAGTGGCGAGTCGCTACCCAGATGCAGGTCGAGCGCGATCGGCACGGCCGAGTCCGCGAGGTTGGACAAGAGCCTCAGAGGTTTGTCGCCCGGCGTGTGGATCTTGACCGCGTAAGCGATCGCGGGCGCTGCTCCGGCCAGCTGCTTCTCGCGGGGACCCTTCGCCAGCGGTCGAATTCGCCCGTCCGGCACGAAACGTGGCGGATTCTCAAGCTTCAGATGCGGGAGCGCCAGCAGCACGTCGGAGAGGACCAGATCGAAATCAACCTTGCCCACGGGCGAGGGCATGACCTTGCTCAGATGCAGGGCGCCCTGCCCGTCCAAGTTGAACACCTGCGAGCGCGAGGACAGCCGCGTGCGGAAAGTCAGGGGCACCTCCCCTTTTTCCAGATTGAGTTTCCCTTTGGCCGCGAGCTCGATCGAGCCCTTCATGACCGCGAATGGTGCCGGAACGGTCCAAGGCGTTTTTTCAAGCTCGGTCACGGCCTTCTGGAATTCCGGCATCGACAACTTCAGATCGAAGTCCGTATCAATCTTCCAATTCTTGGGGAAGCGTGCCGGGACGCCCGAGATCTCGGCACGAATATCGCCGCGACCATCGAATACCGGATGAAGAATCGGGTCCAGCTCAACTCGAACTTTGCCATCGAGCTTCGAGGTGACCGCCGGAGGATAGCTCGAGGAATTCAGGTCGGCCGTGATCTTCGCACCCGCGAAGACCGGCAACTTGAAACGCTCGTATTTCTTGGGCGGCAGGGGCAGCCGCACCGACATCGGGCAATTGAGCGCAAGATGGCCGGCCGAAACTTTTCTCCGTTCGAGATCCACGACGCAGCCTTTGACCTGACCCTCCGGGATGCTCTGGAGCATGTCACGCGCGTTTGCATCGATCTTGGCCCGGATCCCTTCGAAGCCTGCATTCAAATCGAGTCCCACACGAAGCGCGGGCTGGAGCTTGGAGGCCGGATCGACTCCGTAAGAGCGCGCTTCGGCCTGCAGCCCCAGATGCACGCGCTCCTGATCCTTCGGATCACTGGCTCCGCGAAGCGCGACCTGCCCCGTCCAGCCGGCCTTACGTCCCGCCTTGTCCGGACCTTGCTTGAGCTCCCAGCTCTCGAGGGTCACGTCGACGCGTAAAAGTTTCGCATCCTTGAGGAACCCAGGAATCAAATCGCCATTCGACTCAGACACTTCCTTCTCGGGCGAAGCCGGGTCAGTTCCCTTCGCCTCGGGCCCTAGGTTCAGTTGCGCCTGGCGGCCCTCGATTTGGACTGGGCCGACTTCGGGCAGCCGAAACTTGAATCCCTTGAAGCTCACGACCGCGCCGAACTTAGCCTTAGGAAAACAGCCTGAAAAAAATGTCGCGCTCGCGCCTTCCTGCGTCTTGGAGACGCAGAGTCCGGAGAAATCGAAATCAAACCGCTTCTCAAGCCAGCCTCGCGAGTCGAATGTGATGTTCAGGCGGTCCCAGTCGATCTTGAGCCCGCTCGGCTCAAGCAGGCGCGCAGCCCACCGGGCGTTCTTCTCGTTCAAAACGATCGTGGGCTTCTGCAGGACAGCCACGAGCGCACCGGCCGCGATGATCACCAAGATGACGGCGCAGATTGCCGTCAGCTTGAAGACCTCCCCGAAGATGCGCCTCGCCGGTTTCATCAGAATTCTTCTCCAAAGCTTAGATAAAAATGAAGTCCACCCGGGGCGTCCTCCGCCCTGCCGCCCAGGGGGTTCTCAGGATAGCCCCGTGCAAGTGTCGTTCTGAGGACACCGATCGGCGATTGCCACCGAAGCCCGAAGCCAGGCGACCAATAAAGCGGCGAGCCCAGTCCTAACGGCGTCGCCCCAGTCTCGCCCAGATCCAGGAAGATGAAAGGATCGAAGCCCCAGGGCAAAACACTTCCCACCCTGGCCTCGAAATCGAGAAACGCGAAGGTCAGCGCCCCATCTGGCCCTGGAAGTCTCTTGCGCGCGAACCCTCTCAGGTCGCTCGAACCTCCCAGAAACTGCATAAAGGAGGCTGGCAGGCGGTTCCCCGTCCCCGGCCGATCCGCGGTCAGGATGGTCCCCACGCCGCCCCGTATTCCTAACACAAGCAGCGGCGGATCCAAATCCTTCAGATTCCATAGGAATGCTCCCCTCAGCTCGGCCCTTTCCGCGTCCGCATCCGACAGAATCGCCTCGTCGTTCACGTAAAGCTGACTTGAGAGCTGAAAGCCCGTCCGGGGTGAGTTCTGATAGAACTCGAAGTCGTGGCTCTTCAGATGGGCCTGGCCGCCGAGCGAGAGGAAATGGGTGTCACGCGATCCCGTTCCGCGAAGCGTCCGAATCGCCTCGAAATTGGGCCCAAGGCTGAAATCAGCGTGGAGCTCCTGGTTGTCCCAGGTCCCGGCGGGCGCCACCTCGAACTGGCTCGACATGCTCTCGAAGAACTCCTCGTTTTGATGCTTCAGTTCGACGAGCGGTCGGAGGTAGTAGCGCGAGGGCTGGTCGAGCAGGTACCAGTGCACGCTCGTCTCGATCTTCTGAAGTTTTGAGGACGCAAGCACCGTCACGAGCGAAGACGAACCCATCTTGCCCAGCCGCGCGTTCTTCCAGCTCGCTTTCGCAAGCAGCACGCCTTCCGTGTTGATCCCCACGCCAAAGAGCAGGAGCCTGGGCAGCCCGGCCACGACTTGCTGCTTCGCGACCACCCCCTCGGCCTCGCAGCCGTAGACGAAATGGGCACTCTCCACCACATCCTCGGAGACCATGCGCCGATTCGATAGCTCCATCCAGTTTCCGTTGAAAGGCCTGCCGATGAGCGCGGCGTCGTGGCGCCTGACGACTCCCGGCTCAAGTCCCGAGACGGGTACCTCGATCAGCCGCTCCAGCTCCTGGGCAAGCCCCGCCTCGACGGAAACGACGATCGCCCCAGTTCCCGGATCACCGGTGGTCTTGATCGTCGGGCAGGCGTACCCGTTGGCTTGGAGCTGCTCGAACGACCATTTTTCCACGTCGCCCAGGAGCTTCGGGGTCAGCGGCTCGCCGATCACTTTGCGCCGACGCTCGAGATGAAGCGACTCCGGCGCGCCATCGGACACAAGGCTCGTGACCCGAGTTGGCTCGCCGATCTCGACCGTGTTCTTTCCCTTGACCGGCTCGTCCCGCTTGAAGACGGCCCGATGGTAGCCGCGGTCCTGTAGGAAATTCTTCAAATTGTACTGGGCCTGTGCATAGGGAATGCGGGTCCACGCGTCCGATTGCTCCACGTCTCCGGGAGGCGAGCCGCAGACTAGCCGCTTTTCCGTGTCCGTGAGATCGATCTTCCGGGTCAGCGCGAAGGTCGGGCAGAGCTCGAAAAGCTTGCCATTGGACCTGCCCATGGCATGCGCGTCGGGCAGCCCTGGCCCGGAAGCCAGGGCGATCGCCCAGCCCGCGAGCACGAGTCGGAGGAGGTTGTGAAACATGACTGCGCGACTTTGCAACTTGCGTGACATCTCTAAGATGCCTTAACACGCGCCTGACCCGGCAAATCATGCATTTCGAAACAAATTTGACGCTCATTTGCGCGAACGGGCCCCTGGCCTCCGTTGCTTCCGCCACATATAATGGGAAGATGGCCCGGAGCGCGCTCACCATCCCAATTGTCCTCTGCTTGTTTCTGGGCGCCGCGAACGCCCAGGCCGGGAGCTTCTACTACGAATTCGATGTGGGCGCCGGGACCGTCACTAACTCAGGTTACTTCGGCTCCGGTTTCACGGGGGCGTCGAGCATGGGTGCTGCGGTCGATGTGGCGCTTTTCTACAGCTTTCAAGGAAGCGCACCTCTATCGATCCAGGCTGGGCTGATGAATCGGATGATCAGCGTCTCGGCAGGCACGGGCTCTTACCTCTACGACGCCCTATACCCTGCCATCCGGATTCAGATGAGCCTGCTCTACTTCGGCGGCGGCGCAACCCTCCTCGGCGCCGTCGACCGCGGCGACGGGAACCTTGCGCTCGATACCGGCGGAACCTCGCTCTATGTGGAGGGCGGCGCGCTCTGGGCCGTAACCCCGCTTTTCTCGCTCGGTGGCTTTGGCGCCATGCAGATGCCTTCCGGCACCGCGGGATCCGCGACGACACTCGAGATCGGAGCCGTGCTCCGCTTCTACTTCGGAATCAGTTCCGGAAGCGGCTCCAAAAGCTCGGGCGAGTACCACGGCTGGCGCTACCCGTTCGGCCAGCAGAAAAACTAACGCTTTTCGCCGATATAGAGTCCGCGCCCGAAAAGCTCCAGCAGGTGCTCCTCGTTGATCCTGCAGATCTTCAGCTCCGGCTCTTCGACGTTGACCATCCGGAGCGGTCCTCGCGCCGGGCTTGAGCTTGCGGATCCAAGTCTCGACCTTCGTCGCTTCCTCTTCGTAATTCTTCCTGCGCGTATAGATCGAGTCGTACACTTCGACGAAGCCATTGCCCCACGCTACCTACCGTCAGCGCAGGACTCAAGCCACTCAGCGCGGTGAACATTCTCCGCAAAACTCCATTCTGCGGCGAGCGTTGCTGACCGCGGGGCGGGTGAGTGATTGCTGCGACTTTTGAGTAGGGTGAGGCGAGTGTCGGTCGAGGTGGCTGCGCATCCGTTTATAAGGCCGCGACGAAGGGGCGGAAGATTGGGAATGGGAGTAGCTGAAAATAGTTTCATTTTTTTCTTGGGCACTTGCGACCGAGATTCCCTCGGGGTGTCTGGCGTATCCATCCCATTGCATGTCATTCGCTTGTGCTTGCGCGAGAGCGCGCGGCTGGTTTGA
>JAYVOO010000309.1:0-1705 GCA_043757905.1 Oligoflexia bacterium | reverse complement strand
TCCGAGACGCTCCTCTCTCAGATCGTGAAAATGGTCAGCGAGGCCCAAAGAAGCCGGGCACCCATTCAACGGCTCGCGGACCAGGTATCCTCCTATTTCGTACCGGCCGTGATCGCCGTCTCAGTTCTCACGTTTCTGATCTGGGCGATCTGGGGGCCTGAGCCAAGGCTCGCCCATGCGCTGGTCAACGCAGTTGCCGTTTTGATCATCGCCTGCCCCTGCGCGCTCGGACTCGCTACCCCCATGTCGATCATGGTTGGCACCGGTGAGGGCGCGCGTAACGGCGTGTTGATCCGGAACGCCGAAGCTCTCGAAAATCTCGAAAAGGTCGATACACTCGTTGTCGACAAGACCGGCACGCTCACGGAGGGCAAGCCCAAGTTGGTTTCCATCAAGACCTACGGCGCCTTCACTGAGAAAGATGTACTTACGGCTGCAGCCGAACTCGAACAAGGCAGCGAGCATCCCTTAGCAGCCGCGGTGCTCGAGGGCGCCAAGCAGAAGAGCATCTTCCCCAAAAGTGAGGCCAAGGAATTCCAGGCCATCGTTGGCAAGGGCGTCACCGCTCGAATCGGCGCCAATCTTTTCGCTCTCGGAAACCTACAGCTCATGGCGGATTTCAAGGTAGACTTCGCCGAAATGGAAAGAACTTCCAGCTCGCTCCTCGCGGAAGGCCAGACAGTCGTATTTCTGGCGAAGGGCAAAGAGCCCATGGGAATATTGGGAGTGGCTGACCCCATCAAGGCCACAAGCCTAGAGGCGATCGAAGCTTTGAAAGCTGAAGGCATCTCGGTAGTGATGCTCACCGGTGACCACCCTACGACGGCTCAGGCGGTCGCGGCTAAACTTGGCATTGCCGAAGTACGTGCCGAGGTGCTGCCCGATCAGAAGAGTGCTGCCGTTAAAGAATACCAAGCCAAAGGAAAATTCGTAGCGATGGCTGGAGACGGCGTTAACGACGCCCCCGCTCTTGCTCAAGCTCAGGTTGGAGTCGCCATGGGATCGGGCACCGACGTGGCGATGCAGAGCGCTGGGATCACGCTGGTCAAAGGAGATCTCCGGGGAATCGTACGCGCCAGAAGGCTCAGCGAAGCCACTATGAAAAACATCCGGCAGAATCTGTTCTTCGCGCTGATCTATAACTTACTCGGCGTGCCAGTGGCGGCAGGCGTTCTCTATCCCGTCTTTGGACTGCTGCTGAGCCCGATGCTCGCTAGCGCGGCTATGAGCCTCAGCTCGGTCTCGGTGATTGCGAATGCGCTACGCCTGAAACAAGTGAAACTGTAAACTGGGGCAACTCCACCTTCATGACGAGAGCGATGACTTTGCCGCTCGCGGGAGCGCGGCCTCTAGCTTTGGCATTCTTTGGCGACTCGTCCATTAATCGAGACTCGTCTTGTTCGCGAATGAAGAGTCGATCGAGCCGGTAGTTTTCACCGGCCTTGTGATGTCCGACGTCGGCCCTGTCTGCCCCGGAGTTTAGCGCAGCTAAAACGGCTGCACTGTCCGCTTCCCAGAAGCCGATGCCACCGTTTGAGCTGGGAGCTGACCAGTAGATAAGAATCGATAACCGAATGCACTTTCGCAGAAGAGCGCTGGCGCTCCCGGTCGGCTGAACGTCCGTGATTGGCATGAAGCCGTCTACAGGTCTCGGTTTGCCGTGACTCATCGTCGCGCTGCAGGATTTCCAGCGATGAGACCACCC
>JAYVOO010000308.1:0-1708 GCA_043757905.1 Oligoflexia bacterium | reverse complement strand
GCAAGCTCGACTCCTGCCCGATGCCGGACCCCGCAGTTCGCGAGCGCTTTCTGGATTGAGCCGCCGCTTTGTCTAAAAGTTCGACACTGGATGTGCGCTTTTTTCCGCTTCCCGGCGAGGCGAATTTAGGCTATAACGCATCATGTCAATACTGAACGAGGCTGCAACGTGAAGGCTATCTTCCTATTTTCCATCGCTATTCTTCAGGTCTCCCAAGTTTCTTGGGGACTTCTCTCGGCGTTTGCGGCGAAGTCGCTCTCGGATCCACGCCACCTTAGCGAAGGTCGAAAAGTCCTGCCCAAGCGGCCCAGCCTCAAGAGCCTGGGCCTGCGCGCGCCTGAAGTCGAAGCGAAGCTCCTGGTTCCGAGCAAGGCGATCTTCAAGCAGATGAAGGAGCTGGTCGGTCAGGAGCTTGCCATCCGGGATCGCGCTGGCCGTGAGCGGGTGTTTCAGATCAAGTTCGATAACCACTTCATCTATGAGGATCGTTACTTCGACGCCGTCGGGCCGGACGGTTCACTTGCCCTGTATGAACTGGATTCGCTCCTGAGGCAGCGCACGCGCTACGATGGCGGCTCCAAGGGGTGGAAAAGTTCCGAATTCCGTTACTCGAACTTCCAGGCAAAGAACGCTGCCTCGGACGGCGCCGAAATGAATAGTTCGGTCATGGCCCGAAACGAGATCCGCGGTAAGAAGTACCGTAGCCCGAAGAAGTTTAGAAAAGTCGAATCACGGCTGCTCAGGTATGACCCGAACAACGCCGAGCCAGACACCGCAATTCAATACGCACGCGACATGCTCGAGTATACGGGCGAGTTCGAGCACGTTTTAACCGCGCGCCAGAAGCGTTTCTTCATGAAGCTCACGCCCAAGGGCGAAGGCAATGAAGAAGTTCCGGAGATGTTCCTATCGCTCGATCGGGTGGACTTTGAAGGCAAGGTCGGCAAGCAAAGTAAGAAGCGCCAGCGAGTGGTGGAGCTTGAGATCATCGACGATCTGACACTCGATGCTCCGAAAGTTGCCAGCTACAAGATGGATATCCTTAACCAGGTCGAGGAAGCGCTTAAGGAGCGTTACGGTCTCGAGGCCGCGGGCCAAGACAAGTACGCCGCCGGCGTGAAGTCTACGATCCGGGACTGAGGTGGCTCGTGCGCCGCTTTGCAGGCGAACTAACGCTGAGCCGAGAGCGCGCGTTTCCATTCGGCCGCTTGGACACGGATCGGAAGGCTGGGCGCGAGCTTGCGGCCCTGGAGGGACTCCAAGGTCAGCACGGTCTGGGTAAGGATCTCGAGGTCATCTGTATGATCGAGCAATGGCCGCAACCGGGGCGCGGATTCGACGGCGTGAAGCGCCTTGAGCGCAGCCAGGGCTTTCTGCGGAACCCAGAGAGCTTTGCCTTCGCGGTAGTTCCCTTCGAAGAAGAGCGCGTCGACGAGCGCCATGGCGGCGCCTACGGGCCTGAGGAGTTCGATCGCGGAGACGGCTTCCATTCGAACGACGAGTGCCGGATCGCGAAGTAAGGGGAGCACGGAGGCGGCAGTGTCGGATTTGTCGAGCGCGGAAAGCGCGCGCAGGGTCGCGGCGCGGATCATCCACGAGTTGTCTTTCAGGAATGGAACCAGGAGTGGAGCCGCTTCTTTGCCGCCGAGACGCGCGATCCCCATGATTCCGATGTAGCGCTGCGGGTCGGATGCGCGGGCGTCGCGCG
>JAYVOO010000307.1:0-1710 GCA_043757905.1 Oligoflexia bacterium | reverse complement strand
TCTAAAATGCGATAGGCTGGCCTCAGACGCGTTCAAACGTGAAACTTCGAAAGATCAAACCAGCCGCACGCTCTCGCGCAAGCTCAAGCGAAGGACATGCAATGGAAAGAATACGGCAGACACCCCGAGGGAATCTCGGTCGCAAGTGCCCAAGAAAAAAGTGAAACTATTTTCAGCTACTCCCATTCCCAATCTTCCGCCCCTTCGTCGCAGCCACCTCGACCGACCTACGCCTAACCCTCCTCAAGAGTCGCGGCATTCAATCGCCCGCCCCGCGCCCGCTACGCTCAACGCAGAAAGAAGCCCGCCCCGCGGTCAAGCCAAAGCTCCCAGCAGAAAGACCCGCCCCGTGCATTCAAGACGCTAAGATCGAGCTGAACGCATGGGCCGCCGCGATCAGCGACGATCCAGCGAAATGCGAGCGAGCTGAGCCGGATCGCTCCCGCTTACTCCATGACCACCGCACCGAAGGGCGCGAGATACGGGATCACGACAGAGTCGGGCTTGCCAGCCCAGCCCTTGCCGCGGTCCAGATGGAGGAGTCCATCCGGCGAAGCCTGGCTGTGGCCGAGCTCGGAGTCGATGGTCACCTTGAAGCCGTCCCAATGGTTGGAGGCGTCCACTCCTGAGCGGTAGTTCACGATGCCTTTGCCGCCCAGGTTGATGACGGCGTAGATCTTCTTGAACCCGTCGGTGCGGAAAATCGTGATCACCGAGTTGGTGGCGTCGACGCCGCTCTCAATATCGCTTCTCAAGTTATGGAACGCGAAGGCTTCGTTCGCTGTCACGTAATTCGAGAGGGACTGGAAGTATTTCCAGGTCTCGCGCTGGGTTGGGTTCTCGTTTTCGTGGAAAGGATCCCGGAGATCCCACTGGATGCCCGGGTTCGAATAGAACGTGCCTTCCTGGAGGATGCGCAGCTGGGGCATGTCCATGTAAACCGATCCGGAGAGCATCGCGAGAGTCGCGAACGCGCGGGTCTTGCGCCGGACGGCGTCCCAGGTCCCAGCCGTGGTGTCGCCCCCTTTGATCAGCGTCGCGACGTACGCACCGGTGGCGCCGCTTCGGCCGTTGGCGGCTTCGTCGTGATTCGTGATGTACTTCATGCGGGGCACTTCGCCGGTCCAGCCCCACGGATCGCGGAGCGCGCCTTTGAGCATCGCCATATTCACGCCGCCCAGGGACAGCATGTTGTCTTTGACGAAATCAAAGAAAGTCGAATCGTTCCGGAAGTCGATTCCGATGCCGCCCTGGTCGTGGCGCTTCATATTGGGCGCGTCGCCGAAGAAAATTTCGCCGATCAGGAGCGTTTGCGGCTGATAGGCGCGGATCTCGGTCACGAGGTCCTGGAACATCTCCCAGCCACCCTGCATGCCGCGTACGCCGTCGAAGTTGTCGAAGCGCACGCCACCGATGCCGTAACGCTTCATCAGGGTCAGGATACTGTCGATCAGGAACTTGCGCACGTAAGGGTTGGCGAAGTCGTAGCGCTTGGTACCCCACTCGGAGTCGATGCTGGAGTAGAGCGAGCTGCCGTTCGCCTTCTTCCAGTTATGCATGCCGATTTTCGAGAGGTCGCGCACGCCGCCGTCAGACTTGTAGGGGAAGTGGCCGATAACCGCGTCCATGACGACGAGCATGCCGCGCTTGTTGAACTCGTCGCACATGTGCGCAAACTCGTCCGGGCTGCCATAGCGCGAGTCCGGCGCG
>JAYVOO010000306.1:0-1711 GCA_043757905.1 Oligoflexia bacterium | reverse complement strand
TTATACAGTATGCGTTTATGCCCGCCGTTCGTAACGTTGATCGTCGGTTTGCTATTGGGTGGGGCATTTACGCCGGCGCTGGGAGCCGGGCCAACTAGCGGCATCAACGGCAACGGCTCGCTGAGCTTTCCGAAGGCCGGCAGCCAGCCTACCACCGAATATGGGGCGCCAGCGGATCCCTTGATCCGCAGCATCGACCCGGAGAAAGCGGGACGGGTCATCTTCACCGATACGACCAATCCTGAAGTGAAAGCTTACGGCCAAGCGGATCTTTACCGAGAAGGCATCCAGACGATGTCGACGGCGACGCTGAACATGATCGCGCAAGTGCGCGAGGTCCAGAAGATCCGGGACACCGGCAATCATCAGTATGACAACATTCCCAATGGCAAGGACGATGCGCTCAGGCAGGCACTCGGGGCCTTTTGCCTGACTGACGTACCTAATCCTGCTCCTCCAGCCCAACCGCCAAAGCAGGTTGTAGGGCGACCCGCTCCTCCGCCACTTCAAAGCGGCGGAGAAAGTGTCGATGATTGCGCCGCCCGATTCCTGACCGTTCAGGAACCCCTGGCCCGCCAGTATCAACAGGCCGTCGACAAAGACCGAGTGCTGCTCGGCGAGCTGGCTGACGGCACGGGTGTCGGGGTCTCGAACAAGACCACGGGCGTGATCGAACAAGCTCCAACCGGAATAGGCGCGACCCCGGTCGATAAAAAGGCCCCGCCCAAGGTGAAGAACCTGACGGCGCTCACAAATGAATACAAGGAGCTCGCCAAGCGGCAGGATGCCTCCCTCGCGGATTCGCTCGACGATAGTAAACTCGAGAAGAACGCGAAAGAGATCCTGGAGAAGCAGCCGGACCGGAACGACTTCGTTAAATACAAAGAGATCGAGAAGGATCCCAACAATACGAACGCGGGGAAGATCTTGATTCCCGATCTGGACGGTTCGGGGAACCCGAAGTTTGACAAAGAGTCCTACGATAAAGCGATGGATATTACACGGCCCGGGTGAGCGCTCCCAAGGGAGGAGGCTCGACGCTGGCACAAAAGTACATCAGGGACTACAAGATGAGAGGCGTGGACAACCGCAATCAGGTCAACACCGATAAAGGATTCAAGATCGAGAAGTTCGTGACGCGCGAGCAGCAAGGCACCTACACGAATCTTCAGGCTCAGATCAAGACCGCGACCGAAGCGGAGTTCGATCCGAACAGCCGAAAGATCCCCTCTAAGCGCAGTCAAAATTTCCCTGCCAATGGTAGCCTGGTGAGGTTGGCCGGTGGCCCGGCGCCGTCCGCCGGTAGAAACCCGGGAAGTGCCGGTAACGAGCAGATCGATATCAAGAAGGCAACGGACAAGACGATCGACGTCTTCTCGCAGACCGCAATCACGGAGAACGCAGTCGACCTCTTCTACGATGCCAAAAAAGGCCCCCAGGTTAGGCCGTCTGCCACGCCGACTTACTGAGTTTCTATCCACATCAGAGCTGCGAGAGCCAGATCACGACGCGGGTTTTGCCCTCGGGTAATTTCGCGCGCGACTTGCTCTTGAACCAGGAGAAGGGCTCGCCGGCCGCGCCTTCGATGACAGCGTGCTGGGGCGAGATCTTCTCCAGGCGGTGCTTGAGGTCGGCCACGAGGGTGGGCGCGACGAGCAGGTCGAACTGGATGCCGCCGGGGACTTCGATGCCTTGGGCGCCGGCTGCGGGC
>JAYVOO010000305.1:0-1717 GCA_043757905.1 Oligoflexia bacterium | reverse complement strand
CTTCAGTCGATGGTCTCTAGTTTCGTCGAGCGTCAGCAGGAAATCCTGCGATTCCTTGAAGAAGCCAAAGGTTACTGACGATGGCGGAAGCGGTTCCTGATCCACTCGTTTCCGCGTTTCTCCTCGAAAGCAAAGCGCTGATCGTCGACTCCGCTTCGAGCGCGCGCACCAGGCTTGTTGGCGCTCTCGTTCAACTTGGGGCCAAGAGGCACAATATCCTCGCGACCGGCAGCCTTCAGGAGGCTGCCGCGAGCATCCCGACGCTTAAGCCCAAGCTTGTGCTATGCGATTTCATGATCGGAAACCGATCAGGCCTGGAGCTACTGCAGGAGCAGCGCGCGGCGCATGCGGACCTAAAGAAATGTGTTTTCATCCTGGTCACGGGCAATACTTCACAGTCCGCCGTGGCGCGGGCGGCTGAAGAAGACGTCGACACTTATATCCTAAAGCCCTATACGCAGGAGAGTTTCAAGCGGTCGCTTCTCACGGCGATCGCGGCAAAGATTAACCCGAGCGAATACCTGAAGACGATCGAAGAGGGGAAAGACCACCTTTCCAAGTCTGAGCCAGAGGCAGCTATTCAGCTCTTCGAAAAAGCTATGGGCATGTCGACCCAGCCTACGCTTGCATGCTTCTATCTTGGCCAAGCCGACCTGATGAAGGAGGCAATGGATCACGCTAATCAAAAGTTCGGCAAGGGTCTGACTTACAGCAAGATTCACTATAAGTGCCTGCTCGGACTCTTTGAGGTCCTGACCCAGCAAAAGCGCTACGTGGAGTCCTATGAAGTGGTCAAAAAAATCGCGCAGTACTTTCCGGCGAACCCGAAGCGCCTTGCATCGGTCCTCAGGCTCGCTGTAATGACCAAAAGCTTCGAAGACATCGAGGGATTCTACCGGGTTTTCGTCCAGCTCGACGAACGTACGGACGAATTGATCAATTATATGTGCTCAGCTCTGGCGGTGACTGCCAAACACTATATCCTCACAAAAAACAAAAGACGCGCCCTGGAGCTGTTCGACAGCGCGATCATCACGTCGGCGGGCCGTACGCGGTTTATCCGTTATGCGATCGAATGCCTGACGGAATTCAACCTCTCGAGCGACGCCGATGTTCTGCTGAAACGCTTCCCGCCGGATATGCGCGACTCAGAGGACTTCCTAGTCTCGGATCTGCTTGTCTCCAGTCGTGTCTCCCAATCTGGAAAAGTACTGCAGCGCGGGCGCGAGCTGCTGAAACGCGGGATCTCGGCGCCTGGAGTCTTCAAGGTCATGATCGAGCACTCGGCGAAGACTGGGCATCAGGACCAGGCGGCGGATTTCGTGGCCGCGGCCACTAAAAAGTGGCCGAACCTGGCAGACGAACTCAAGCTGTTCCTAGCGAAGCACCTCGTTGACACAGGAAAGCACCCAGAAAACATCAGTAAAAGCATGTGATTAAATTTTATGGTTAACATAATATATCTTATCGGACGTTAACGTGAATGGTACTTGGAGCCTGACTGTGGCCATATTTCTTATCTAACCGCAGTTGAACTAATCCCAGACGTGAACATTATTCTACTCCTGATATAGAATCACCCACTCCAGCGAATCAAAAAACTTGCATGCCGCGCTGAATTTCTGGCTAGACTTATTACTGCAGGAATTACCCTGGAATGATTTCGGGGGTTTTTGGTTCAAGGAGGACCCGAATGATCTTTAGCCATATCTCCAGC
>JAYVOO010000304.1:0-6276 GCA_043757905.1 Oligoflexia bacterium | reverse complement strand
CGTACATCGGAGCAAGCTTAGTCTGGAATATCTGGTTGCTTACGAGCAGGCGCTCACCTCGCGGCGGCATGAAAGTCGCGCAGGCTGGCAGCCACAATCTCGAGCATGAAGATGAGCTCTGAGAGATTTTTGAAGATCGCGGTGGTCGGTGCCACGGGTGCCGTGGGCAAACAGCTCCTAAAAATCCTCGAAGAGCGCAAGTTCCCGGTGGGCGAGCTGATCCCGTTCGCGTCCGCCCGCTCGGAAGGCAAGGAAGTAGTTTACGCTGGCAAGCCCTATCAGTGCCAGGTGATGAAGCCAGGCTGCTTCGCCGGTGTGAAGATCGCGTTTTTCGACGCTTCGGACGCGGTCTCGCAGGTCTGGGTACCGCAGGCGGCAGAGGCAGGAGCGTGGGTCGTCGATAATTCAGCGACGTTCCGCCTGGAGCCCGAAAGCCTGCTCCTGGTGCCTGAAGTGAATGGCGACCTTCTTCAGGCGCGCGTCTCGCGCTCCTCCGGAACGAGCGCGATGGAGAGGATCCTCACGGGTCCGAATTGCTCGACCGTTCAGATGGTCGTCGCGCTCAAGCCGATCCGGGATACCTGGGGACTCAAGCGCATCGTCGTCTCGACTTATCAGAGCACGAGCGGGGCAGGTGCCGCCGCGATGGACGAACTGACCGCGCAGACCCATGCCGCGCTCGAGGGTCGCGACTTCCAACCGAAGGCTTTCGCCCACCGCATCGCTTTCAATTGCATCCCTCATATCGGCGGCTTCAAGCCTGACGGCTACACGAGCGAAGAGCACAAGATGGTGGCCGAGGCGCGGAAGCTTCTCGCGCTCCCCGCCCTTCGCATCTCCGCCACGGCGGTTCGCGTGCCAACCTACAGCGCGCACGCGGAATCGATCAACGTCGAGACCGAGAAGCCGTTCGAAGTCGATGCGGTCCGCGCCGCGATCGGCGCGCACGCCGGCATCATCCTTCAGGACGAGCCTTTGGAAAATCTCTATCCGCTGGGAATGACTTCCGTCGGCGACCCGGTCGAAGCCGCCAGCGGCCGGGACGCGGTCTATGTGGGAAGGATCCGCAGGGATCCGTCGCTCGAAAACGGCCTGAACCTCTGGGTTGTTTCCGATAATCTGAGAAAAGGAGCCGCGCTCAATGCTGTACAGATCGGTGAAGTACTGCTTCCTCATCTCCGTTAGCCTCTTCGTTGCCTCACCCGCAGCGCAGGCTCTGACCGCCACTTCGCATAATAAGGGCTCGACCGTGGGCGCAGTCGCCTATTACGCCACCCAACTTGCGACAGCGACTATCGATTCAGGCGACACTTTTGGTTTTGGCCGAGTGGACGCGCGGAGTTATGTCGAGAATGATCCATCCCATGTTGAGATTCTTTATTTCGACGTCTACTCCGGAACTGCGGTCACGCCGACCGGCGACCAGGTGGTTGGGATCACAGTGACGGCCACAGCGAACACCGGCTCTGACCAAAATGATATCTCCGTGCCGATCGCCTATTACAGTCAGGATGGTTCATACCCCTGTCAGGACTCTGTAAACGGTTGTCAGGGTCCCCATGATTTTACGATCGACGGTCTGACCCGCCACCGGTTCATGGCGGCACGTTACACGCCGGGAACTCATGTCCTCATTGGGCTCTATCCGCGTGAAATCTGCCTGGCGGTAGCTGAGCAAAAACCCAGTGCCTTGAGCGACATCGGGTGTTCGACTGATCTTTCGGTAGTGGCTGCCAACACGGTCAACCCGACCACGTCGGGCGTGCGCATGTCCCTGAGATTCAATATCGAACTACTTCCCACGAGCACTTCGGAGCATATCATCCCTACCACCACCACCTCGGTGCCCGATAATTCCGTGCTCGCCCTGAACTTCCAGACCGCGGCACCCACTTCGACCTGCACTACATCGAGCAATACTGTGCCAGATTATTTTCCTGGAGACGGTGAGATCAGGGTCAATACGGACCAGTTTCAGATGACGGCTCCCAGCGTAGGCGCGCCGAAGTCAGTGATTGCAGTAGCCGCGGTCGATAACGGGCCGACACCGCCGGGAGCGCCTCCCTCCGTGGCCAGCGGGATTTTTAGCCGTCTTGGAGTGGGCGGCGAGCAAGGGATCGGTCCTCTGACGAATTCAAGCGTGGAAGGTGGAAACCATTTCTACGGCGTGAGCTTTCTGCCGAGGGACGCGGCAGGGCAGTTAGCGACACTTACAGTAGCGAGCTGCGGGAGAACCGACGTTCAGGTCGCGGCAATCGAAGGCTTCCTGAAGAAGAGCCGCTGCTTCATCGCGACCGCGGCTTTCGGCTCGATGGACGCGGCCCCTGTGGAAATGCTGCGCGACTTCCGCGACAGTCGGCTCTCGAGATTCGAGACCGGCCGTGATTTCATTGAATGGTATTATAGCTGGTCGCCCGCGGCGGCCGAGTGGTTGCTGGATCATCCGATCGCGCGCGTGCCGGTTCTCCTGCTGCTGGCGCCGATTGAGATCCTGGCCTGGTTTGCGCTTAATCCGTTAATCTGGCTGGCGCTTTCCCTGTTCGGTGCGACTCTGGGCCTTTCCTTTCTCCGGCCCTGGGCCGCGCGAGGAGCCGGCACGTGAAAGGCGTACGAAAGATGAGCGCTGTCGGGTGGGTACTCGCGGCGGCCGTGCTTGCGCTTTCGCCCGCGCGGAGCGCGCGCGCGGAGAACAACCCTCCCACGGAATCCTATACCGAGAAGATCAAACGCCAGCTCGAGGCCGAGGACGCGAAGAAGGGCAAGGGGCCCGCGAACCCGGGAGGCCAGCCCGATCCCTATCTCCAGTCGGTCAAGAGCAAGCTTTCGCCTGAGCCTCGCCCTACCGAGAGCTACATCGAGAGCGTGAAACGGAAGAACCCGGAGAAGTTCGGCGTCGAAGGGCCGAGCTTCACGGAGAAAGAGCGCGGGAAGCTGACGCCCGTGGAAGACGGTGGCGCGATCGCCGCTGTTCAAGAAGGGCGCTCCGAGCTCAAGTTCAAGCGCAAGGGCGAGATCCATTCCGCCTTTGGTTTCCGTTACGGCGCATCGCTTGCGCGCTCGATCTCGGCGACTGCTGATGCCCAGGCCAATGATTTCGACCTGATTTACGGCAAAAACTTCTCGCCGGACGCCACGCTCTTCTACGAATATCAGCTGTTTCACAGCGAGATCTACGGCAGCCTGGGCCTGCTCGGAAATTTTGGCGTCGCTTTCTTCAGCGGCGCGGGCCGTTTCGCCATCGCGCTCGCGAGCTTCGCCGCTGAGTCGCGCACGCAGTTCCAGTTCTTCGCCGCGCCGATGGTGCTCGGACCGAGCTATCGCCTGAACCTGACCCACTATATCGTCCCGTTCGCGACCGTCGGACCGGCGTTCGTCCCGTACTTCGAGCTTCGTAACGACGAGAAGCGCGGACATCGCGGTTTCTCGACCGGCCTTTACGCGTCGGGCGGCGTGATGATCCCGCTCGATTGGATCAGCAAGACTTCAAGTGCTGATCTCTATTACGATCATGGGGTGAAGCGCTATTCGCTGACCGCCGAATACTCGCGCCTCTCCACGATCGCGGGAGACGTGACCTATAACGTGTCCGGACTGAACATCGGACTGATTTTCGAGTATTGAGAGCGAGCTTTAGCTAAAAGACCCCCAGCTTGCGTGGCAAACCAGGGGTCTTGCTACCCACCCGACCGTAAGAGACGCCCGAGGCATTGCTCGGAACGACTCATAACTTCTATCGTTAAACTGCGGCTCTTCTAACTTGTATAATGCAGTGAGTCAATTGCATTCGAGCTTTTTTATTTTGTCGCATCTATTTGAAATTACGCCGAAAAACATGACAACGGAACGGAGCTACCCTATCGACGAACAGTGAGTGTAAGTTGCCCGGAATGTTCAAGTACGCAGCACTCGTTTCCTACCGCGGATCCCGTTACTGCGGCTGGCAGAAGCAGAAGGGGTCAGCTGCGGAAGGGGAGCCCTCCATCCAGGAGACCATCGAGAAGGCGTTGACCCGGATTACGGGCGAAGAGACTTCAGTGGTGGGTAGTGGGCGCACGGACTCGGGCGTGCACGCGGCCGGTCAGGTGGCGCACTTCTTACTTCGGAAGAAATCGTGGGACTGCGGAATCCTCCGAAAAGGCCTGAATTCCCAGCTTCATCGGAGTATTCGCGTGCTCGCCCTCCAGGAGGCGCCGATCGAGTTCCATGCCCAGCGGAGCGCCGAGAAGAAGCAGTACAGTTATTACTTCCAGCAGGGGCCCTGTGAGCTCCCGCATCTCGAGGCGTACAGCTGGTGGATCCGGAAAGAGCTCGATCTCGATGCGATGAATGTCGCGTTGAGGACGTTGGTAGGAAGGCATGATTTCAAGCCCTTTCAGTCCTCGGGCGCGAAGCCGGGCCCCACGGTCCGCGAGATCCTAGAAGGTGAAGTGAGCCGCGAGAAGGTGGTCTTTCCGGGGAGCGCGCACTGGGAGGGGACAGGAAGCCACCTGATTCGTGTTCGAGTAGTTGGAACCGGGTTTCTCAAGCAGATGGTACGGGGGATCGCAGGCACCCTTCTGCAGGTGGGCGAGGGGCGGCGTCCAGCTGTTTGTATGGAGCAGATCCTCAGGACGCTCGACCGAAACGAGGTCGGTCCGACGGCCCCGGCGCGCGCGCTTTGGCTGGAACGGGTCTGGTATAAGGAATTGACTTTCTTCCCTCCCAACGACTAGAACCAGGGCCTTATGGAACTGAATATTAAGGTGGAAGAGCCGTCCAAGATTTCTCGTAAACTCACGATCAAAGTGCCCGCCCAGATCGTCGCCAAGCGCTTCGAACGCGGCCTGGCCGAGGCCCAGAAGACGGCGAAGCTCAAGGGTTTCCGTCCCGGACAGGCCCCGATCTCGGTGATCCGCCAGTACTTCGGCGAAGACGTCCGTCATCGCGTTTTCCACAGCCTGATCGACGAGTCTTACCGCGAAGCCCTGCGCTCGAAGAAGATTCTCGCGATCGGCGCGCCCCAGATCGAGACGCCGGATCACAAGACCGGCGAAGGCGAGCACGATCACACCTTGAAGGAAGACCAGGAGCTGAGCTTCACGGCGACGGTGGAAATCCTGCCCGAAGTCGAAGTGAAGGGTTACACCGGACTCGCGGTTACCAAAGAACCGACGGAAGTCACTGAAGATCAGATCTCCCAGGTCATCAACGGCCTGCTCGATTCGAACGCGCAACTTGAGCCCGTTGCTGGCGGACTCGTTGGCGCGGATGGAAAGCCTTCTTCGCGCCCCGCGATCAAAGGCGACTACGTCGACATGGCGTTTTCTGGCGGTCTCGTCACCGAGAAGGGCTTGAAAGAACTTCCGGGAATGAAAGGCACTCGTGTTGTCGAGATCGGTTCCGATTCCCTGATCCCTGGCTTCGAAGACAACCTCATCGGTATGCGCGCCGGCGAGACCAAGACTTTCAAGCTTAAGTTCCCGGCCGAGTACCACGAGAAGGAGCTCGCCGGACAGGACTCCGAGTTCACGGCGACCGTCAACGAGCTGAAGGAAAAGAAGCTTCCCACGCTCGACGACGAGTTCGCGAAGACGATGGGCTATGAAGGTGTCACCGACCTGAAGACGAAGGCGCGTACGCATCTCGAGCAACAGAAGCAGGAAGAATCCGATCGCAAGCTGAGAAGCGATATTCTTCAACAGGTCATCGAAAAGAACCCGTTCGAAGTTCCGGCCGCGCTCATTGAGAGCCAGACCCGCTCGCTCGCCCAGGACTGGGCGCAGGAGCTTAAGCAGCAGGGCATCGGCGACCAGGTGATTCAGAACGCGATCGGCTCCGAAATCGCAAACATCCGCGTTCGCGCTGAAAACCAGGTTCGCGCCAGCCTTCTTCTCGACGCCATCGTGAAGAAAGAGAAGCTCGAGCTTCCGGCCGACGCGCTCGACGCTGAGATCAAGCGCTCAGCGGTCACGATGCAGATCGAGGAACAGAAGCTCCGCGACTTCTACGCGAAGAATCCAGCGCGTCAGGAAGACATGGAATTCAAGCTCAAGCAAGAATCCGCAGTCAAATTCCTTCTCGACAAGGCCAAGATCAAGTCGAAGTCCTGAAGGGCGATTGAGTCGGGGAAAGTGAACTCGACGCCGTAGCTGTAGAGGGTGATCTCGTCCGGGCCGCCGGCGACCTTCTGCGCTTCCATGGCCTGCTCGACGCGCACGACTCGACCCACCCAAGTGAAGACCAGATTGCTTTCGTGATCCTTCACGAGCATCCGGATGATTTGGCGGTGGGGAATCG
>JAYVOO010000303.1:0-1725 GCA_043757905.1 Oligoflexia bacterium | reverse complement strand
GATTACGGCAGAAAGCTCCCGCTTCGCAATACGGTCATCTTCGGAGGCGTTCATCAGCACGCGCAGGTCCGAGCGATCAAGCAGGGAGTGGACATCCTGGTCGCGACCCCGGGCCGCCTCCTGGATCTGATGAACCAGGGTGTAGTGCATTTTCGAGGGCTCGAGATCTTCGTCCTCGACGAGGCCGACCGGATGCTCGATATGGGGTTCATCAACGACGTGAGGCGCATCATCACGGGAATTCCGCGCGCGAGGCAGACGCTGTTCTTCTCGGCCACGATGCCACCCGAGATCCGCAAGCTCTCTGAGCAGATCCTCTCAAAGCCTATCCGCATCGAAGTCACTCCGGTCGCGTCGACGGTCGACAAGATCTCGCAGGGAATCTATCAGGTGCAAAAGAAGAATAAGACGGCGCTCCTCATCCAGCTGCTGAGGAATCCTGCGGTGGAGCGCGCGATCGTCTTCACGCGTACGAAGCGGGACGCGAACCGAGTGAACGATTCGCTCAACCGGGCGGGAATTCCGGCCGACGCGATCCATGGCGAGAAGACGCAGTCGCAGCGTGAGCGGGCCCTGGCTTCCATCAAGCGCGGCGAGTGCCGTGTCCTGGTCGCGACCGACATCGCCGCCCGCGGCATCGACATCGACCGGGTCACCCATGTCTTCAATCACGATATCCCGAACGAACCTGAAAGCTATGTGCACCGTATCGGCCGCACGGCAAGAGCGGGAACCTCTGGATTTGCCCTCTCTTTTTGCTCGCTCGAGGAGCGCGGCTTTCTCGTCGATATCGAACGCCTGATCCGCAAGAAGCTCGCGGTTCTACCGACGCCCGAAGGCTTGCCGGTCGAGCCAAGGCTTGTTAGCCGCGTGCCGAAGGCGAAGCCCGGCGTGCCCGGCCCGAGCGGAAAACTTTCAGTGATCGCGCGCCACCCGATGAGGCAGGGTCAGGTCAAGCGCGCGGGCGCGCAGGTTAAAGGCAATCCCCCCGCGAAGGCTGACAATCGCAAGGCGCGACGCAAGCGGGAGCGCGAGGAAAAAGAGAAGTCCTGACTTGCTTCTAGCGCTTGATTTTGCCGCGCGGAGTAGGAGAAAGCGCGCCGAGCTGATTGACCAGCGGGTGGTCGCGCTCGGTGACGAAGTTGATGACCAATCCCGCGCGTCCCGCGCGAGCGGTACGGCCGACCCGGTGGATGTAATTCTCCATCTGTTGGGGTAGGTGGTAATTGATCACCCGGCCGACAGCCTCAAGGTCTAGGCCGCGGGACGCGAGATCTGTCGAGACTAAGAGATCCGTCTCGCCGTCGCGGAATGCCTTGAGATTGTTTCGGCGCTCGACCTTGTCCATCTCGCCCCGGTAGATCGCGCAGGGGCGGCCGATTTGCTTAAGCTCAAGGGCCACCTTGTCGCATTGGGCGCGAGTATTGACAAAGATCAGCGTGCCGCCCACAACATTGTTCGTGCCGGTAACCAGGCTCTCAAGGAGCGGGAAGCGCTTGCCGTCAGGAACGTGCCGGTTATCGGTGGTCAGACTCGGAACCAGCTTGTGGCTGCCTTTGCTCCGGATCAGTTCGGCTTCGGAGAAGAGTTTGTTCATCAGCTTCTGGACCTGCGGCGAAACGGTGGCAGAAAAGAGCGCCATCTGACGGGTTGGGGGGCAGGCGCCCACGATTTTTTCCGCATCCGGGAGAAACCCTTGATCGAGCATCTGGTCGGCCTCATCGA
>JAYVOO010000302.1:0-1725 GCA_043757905.1 Oligoflexia bacterium | reverse complement strand
CGATCTTCTGGTTAGGCCAGATCACGAACCAGACGTTCGACCACATGCAGAGGCCGAGGAGAAAACCCGTCAGGATCGAGATACCCCAGGAGGTCGTATAGATTCCCATGCCACTCTGATGCCCGCGGCCGAGCAGAATCACGAGGCCGGTGAGGATCGTGTACATGGCGCCCCAGCGGAACCACCAGAGCGCGCGTGGCACGAGCTTCTGGATCGCGCCCGACTTCGTGGCCGCATCGGTCTCGGCGAAGAACGGGCCCTGGACAAAGTTGAAGTAATACAGCAGGCCGATCCAGATCACGCCAAAGAAGAAATGCAGCCAGCGAAGAACGAACAGGAAACCGTCGAGACTCAGGATTGATAAATTCATGGTGTGACCCCCTCAGATCAAACTACGTTAGTGAACCCGAACATAACAGCGGACTTGCGCTCAAGGAAGCACTCTTGCGAGGTCTCTGCCGGAGAGCCCGAGCAGATAGAGAATCGAGCGCATATTGCGGCTCGTGAGCGAAGTATGGGCTTGGTCGCGCACGGCAGGCTTCGCATTGAACGCGATCCCCAGGCCGGCCTTCGCAAGCATCAGTAGGTCGTTCGCGCCGTCGCCGATGGCAATGACCTGGTCGAGGTCGATCCGCTCCTGCTGCGCGATCACGTCGAGAAGATCGGCCTTCCGCTGGGCGTTGACGATGGGAGGGCGAACTTCGCCAGTTACTTTGCCGTCCTTCATTTCCAGGAGATTCGAATAAGAGAAGTCGATGCCGAGTTGGTCGCGCAGCCGGTCCGCGACGAAAGAGAATCCGCCGCTCAGGATCGCGATCTTGTAACCGAGCTTCTTTAAAACGCGCACGAGGTCGTGCGCTCCCGGCGTCAACTCGATCTTGCTGAAGACTCGCTCCAGGTCTGCATGTAGGCCCTTGAGCTTCGCGCAGCGCTGACGGAGGCTCTCGTCATAATCCATCATGCCGCTCATCGCTGCGTGGGTGATCGCGGCCACCTCATCGTAGACGCCGTTTTCGCGCGCGAGCTCGTCGATCACCTCGCTTTGGATCAGCGTAGAGTCCATATCCATGACCACCAGCCGTTTGGCGCGGCGATAAAGTCCTTCGGCCTGGAGCGCGATATCGGCGCCCTGAGCCTTGGCGATTTCCAAGAGCTCTTTCTTAAGCAGCGAGACGTCCTTGTCCTCAGAGGCCGAGACCAGGATCTCCACACAGCTGAAGGGGCCTTCGCTCAGGCGCTTGATCGAATCGATGTTGAGCTTCCAGCGGGCGAGCGCCTCGGCGACTTCGTGCAGCGGCTTCGCGCCCAGGGTGTCCGCAATCAGCGTGACTGCGTAATGGCATGCGCGGGGAGCGACGGCCTTTTCGCTCGCCTGGAGCGTGAGCGCCTCGAGCTCGAGCTTAAGATCGAGCTGCTTGGCCACGGCCTCAAGTTCGGAGCGAAGCGCGGGTTCGCTCGCGAGATCGGTGGCTTCGAAAAGGATGGAAAGTGAGAGCAGGTGGCGGATCACGGCTTGGTCGATATCCAGGATCCGGACTGGGTGGCGGGCGAGAACACCGGTCAGCTCCGAGGTGATTCCGGGCCGGTCACGACCGGAAGCGGTAAGAAGTATGGTGGAGTGAGCCATTGCTCGATGACTAACATAACTAATTAGAACCGCAGGAGAAAAAAAGGACGGCAATACCTGACTTATATGATAAACTAATAGAAACCAAGCGATTCGCC
>JAYVOO010000301.1:0-1725 GCA_043757905.1 Oligoflexia bacterium | reverse complement strand
AGCATCAGGCCTTCGGTTAGCACGAGCACGCGTTTGGAGCTCTGGCCGACCTTGGCTAGGAAACTCTTCCTGCGGGCGGGATCGGAGAGATCGAGGCTGACCCGCTCGAGCTTGCAGCGCGGAGCAACTTTCGCGAGTTTCGCTTCCTTGTATTCCTGCAGTGCCGGCAGGTCGACTTCGATCCACTTCAGACCGGGGTCGAGCGCCATGCGGTAGGGGCGAGTATCGAGGCCGGATGCGAGATTCAGCACGGTGTCGATTCGTTCGTTCGCGATGGTCTTAAGGATGATTTCATCGAAGATGCAAGTGCGCACGACCATAGTCCAGGACGAGGCCGCACCGCCGGGAAGGTCTTTGAGGATGCGCGCGCCCTGATCCCCGGCCAGCATGCTGGCCCATGGGTCGTGGAAGTGGGCGTCGCTCCGCTCGCTCTCTTGTGCCCGGTAGCAAGCCACCCAGCGCGCGGTATCTGAAATCGAGTCGATCATGGCAACTGACATCTTTTAACCCCCGTTACTGTCGGCCTATTCTTACACTAATGGAGTCTAAAAAAGGAAATATACGGGCGGGCCGAGCGGACGCCGTTGAATGAATTGGGGTTTATCGGACGCGGGGTCACGATTCAAAGCGGCAGGCACTGATCCTCCTTTATGGATTTCGCTCTCGACTGACGCCTTGTTTTCGTCCCGTCGGGCACCTAGAGTATCCGGATGCCACGAAGGAAAAAGTACTTCGATCATGACCGAGGCTTTGGCCTGCTCGCTTGCGCGTCGCTCCTCTTGCTCGGGCGCCTCCAGGGCCTGCGCGAGACCCTGGCCCCGTTCGCGCTGGGCGCGCTCTCGGCGGCTTTTCTACTCCTTGCCCTGCTCAGGCCACGCGCGCTCGGGCCGCTGCACCGGGCTTGGATCGCCTTTGGGAACGCGCTTTCCCGCTTGACCCAGCCGGTGACGCTCGCGCTCTTCTTTTTTTTCGTGCTGACGCCTTTCGCGGTAGTCCTACGGCTGCTCGGGAAAAACCCGATGATTGCCCGGGACGCGGGTGTTACCTCGCGACCGAGTCATTGGATCCCGCGCGAAAGCCCTCCCAATTTCGAAAACCCTTACTAATCGCATGCGCATCCTAGGGATCTCGGCATTCTATCATGACAGCGCGGCGGCCCTTCTGGACTCGGGACACATTGTGGCCGCCGCCCAGGAGGAGCGCTTTACGCGCCGCAAGCACGACGCGGCTTTTCCAGCGCGCTCGATCGCTTTCTGCCTCGATCGCGCAGGAGTCTCGCTCCGCGAGGTCGATGCCGTGGTCTTTTATGAAAAGCCCTTCCTCAAGTTTGAACGTCTGCTCGAGACTTATGTCGCCTCCGCGCCACGCGGATTCGGCTCCTTTAGGCTCGCGCTCCCCCTCTGGATCAAGGACAAGCTCTTTCTCAAGCAGTCGCTGCTTGGGAGTCTAGGAGTGCTGGGCGAATTCGACTTTCCTAAAGGAAAGCTGCTCTTCTCGGAGCATCACCTCAGCCACGCGGCGAGCGCATTCTATCCCTCGCCTTTCGAGCGCGCGGCCGTACTGACCCTGGACGGCGTGGGCGAATGGGCCACGAGCACGCTGGCCACAGCTGAGGGCAGCGCCCTATCGATTGAGCGCGAGATTCCGTTCCCCCATTCGCTGGGGCTGCTCTATTCGGCCTTCACCCATTACTGCGGCTTCAAGGTCAACTCGGGCGAATACAAG
>JAYVOO010000300.1:0-1726 GCA_043757905.1 Oligoflexia bacterium | reverse complement strand
TCGATTACGGAAACCTGCTGTGGGGTGCGAATAAGCCGCTTCTCGCAAAGATCGCGTACGAGCGCGGCCTCGCCTTGAACTCGAGGAACGCGGCCGCTATGAATAACCGCGCGATCGTGCTCTTGAGCGGAAGCGCGAGCGGGGCCGGCGAAGAAGACTGGCTGGTCGCGGGTGAAGCGGCGCAACTCTTCCAAGACGCGCTCAAAGAGGACAGCTTCTTCCTGCCCGCCAAAATCAATCGCGCGACGCTGCTGAACTATTATCGCCTCTTCTCGCCGGCGCGCTCCCTTTGGGAGCAAGTACGCGTAAAGAGCGACAGCGCTGACATTCAGGACGGTCTGGCCGTAGCCTATCAAGGAATGGGCGATCTGCAGGCTGCCGAACGCGCGTTCGGCCAGGCGACTGATCAGGGAGCCTCGAAGTCGCGCTTTGCGAACGTCTATCACGATGCCGCCCGTAGGGCCGCGGAGAGCGCCGAGAAGTGCGCCGACAGGTTGAGCGATCTGGACGGCTCGACGCTTTCTGGTTTTGAAAAGTCCGCCTACGATTATCTCAAGAGGAGCTGTGGCAATTCCAATGGCAAATAAAACTACCCCTGTGATCGTCTTGGTTTACCTGACCGTGGTCGGCGCTGTCGCGTTCGCGGCCGGCCTGGCCTGGTCGCAGCACGCGAGTGCCGCAGAAACCGAGAAGAAAAGCGAGTCTCGCGTGGTCTACCCAAAGAAGACCGATCTTGATTTCACCGGGATGGCCGTCGAAGGCGAGATGCGCAATCCTGGCGAGTTCTATTTCCAGCACCGCGACGAACAGAAGTTCGACTCGCTAGTGAAGCGCCGCCCGAACTTTCACCGCGAGATGCTGCGCGACGCAGTCCTGAGCAAATAGGAGATTTGACCCATGACGACAAAAGGCCCGGAATTCCCGCAGAATCCGCTAGAAAAGGCGAAGGCCCAGGGCAACGTCAAGAGCAAGAAGGTCTTCGTCCTGACCTTGCCCGACAAGGTGCTCCGCCTGCATAAAGATCGGCTCGTCGTGGGCACGGTGATCTCAGCCGACGTAAAGCTTCAGGGCGAAGGAGTCGCGCCGATCCATGCCGTCATCGAGCTGGTCGACGAAGTACCGACGGTCTTCGACTTGGCGAGCGAGAGCGGCGTCTTCATCAACGGTACCAAGGTTGTTTCCCAGGCGCTCAAGACGGGCGACGAGATCACGATTGGCCATCATAAGCTCAAGTTCGCGCTCGAGGACCTATCGTCTCGCGCCTTCAACCGCAACGAGATGTGGGAGTCCGAAGGGCGCCGTTTCTTCTTCGATCCCAAGGAGAACCTGGGCGCGCTGCTCCTGGAAGATGAGCGCGTCGTCGAGGAGATCTTCGATTATGGGCCTTCTTCCCAACAGGCGCTGCAGGTCGTGATGTCCTGGTTTGGTACCGTTCTCGACATCGAGCACTTCGTGAAGGAAAAGGCCGTCACCATCGGGCCGGACCGCAAACGCGACGATTTCGGCATTCCCCCAATCCTTGGCGCCGTGCACTTTCCTGTCGTTAGCCGCGACGGCACGAGCTTCTTTCTCAATCTTGATCCGCAGATGAAGGGCGTGATCCATAAGCGCGGGAAGCTCTCCACGCTCGAGGAGATGCGCTCGTCGATGATGGTCGGCTCGAACTCCAACGCGATCCCGCTCGAGAAGGACGATTTCGCCAAGGTCACGATCGGCGACATCAGCT
>JAYVOO010000299.1:0-1729 GCA_043757905.1 Oligoflexia bacterium | reverse complement strand
TTGGACTGAAGACCTTCGAAGGCACGAGCCACCGCTACTTCGTCGACGCGGCCGAAATTGCCCATCCAATAATACCCCATTCAGTTCCCCATGCAATTCCGATGAAGGGCTCCAAGCTCCTTCACTCCTGGCTGAGAAAACTCTCGGCGCAGGGAGTGGAAGTCCGCCTTGGGCAGGAGTTGACGGGCTTCGAGCCGGCGTCAGGCCCGGGTGGAAATGTGCGGCTCCGCTTCGGCGCGGACGGAAACGCGAGCGAGAGCTTTTCTGCCGCGGTACTGGCGCTAGGCGGAGCGAGCTGGGAACCTGATGAGACGCCACTCCGCTGGCCCGCGATCTTTCGCGCGAAGGGGGTGGGCTTCACTGAGTTCCAGTCTTCCAACTGCGGCTACCGCGTGGCCTGGCCTGAAGCCCTGCTGAAAGAGGCAGAAGGTCTTCCGATCAAGACCTTCACGCTCACTACCGCGCGCGGAACCCGAAAGGGCGAAGCCGTGATCACTCAATACGGGATGGAAGGCACTCCGGTTTATTCGGTCGGCCAGGCGGGCCCTGCACTCCTCGATCTGAAACCCGATCTCGTTTTTGAGGCCATTCTCGAGCGCGTCTCCAATGCGCGCGAGAACCTAGCCCCGATCCGCCGAATCAAAAAGCACCTGGGTCTTTCGCCGGCGGCGCTCGCGCTGCTCTTCCATCTCACTCCGAAAGACATGCTTCAACAACTGACCGTGCTTTGCCGCAGAGTGAAGGAACTACCGATCGAGTTCCTCGGGCCACAGCCCTTGACCGAAGCAATCTCTTCGTCGGGAGGGATCCAGCTCTCCGAGGTAAACGCTTCTTTGATGCTCTTGCGCATGCCGGGCATCTTTGTCGCCGGCGAAATGCTGGATTGGGACGCACCGACCGGGGGCTTCCTGATTCAAGCTGCCGTTTCGCAGGGATTCGTCGCGGGCCGGGGAGTCGTGGATTTTCTCAAATGAAGCTTCCCCGCTCTGTCATCGTCCTTGGTTTCGTCAGCCTTTTCAATGACATCTCGAGTGAGATGATCTATCCCCTACTCCCGGTCTTTCTCACGAGCGTGCTCCATGTGGGCGCGCTCGAGCTAGGCGTGATCGAGGGCCTGGCCGAGTCGACGGCCTCGCTACTCAAGATGATCTCGGGCGCATGGACCGACCGCATGCCCCGGCGCAAGCCTCTGGTGGTCTGGGGATACGGGTTTTCAAGCCTCTTTCGGCCCCTGATCGGCCTAGCCTCCAGCTGGCCGGGAGTGCTCGCGCTCCGCCTGCTCGACCGCGTGGGTAAGGGGCTGAGAACCTCGCCGCGCGACGCGCTGATCGCTGACGTCACGCCGCTCGGTCAACAAGGCGTGGCCTACGGGTTCCACAGCGCCATGGACCATGCGGGATCTGTCGCAGGGCCGCTCCTCGCGGCGGTCGTCCTTCTGATTCCGGGCATGGGCCTGCGCGAGGTTTTCCTGTTCGCGGCGGCGCCCGCGGCACTGACAGTCGCGCTTGTCGCGTTCGGAGTACGCGAGAACCCCGCGCCGCGAGAGAAGGCGCCCCCTCGGACTCAAGATACGAGAGGCTGGACGCGCGATTTGAAAAAAATGGGTGGAGACTTCCGCTGGCTTCTCGTCGCGGTCATGCTTTTCACACTCGGCAATTCCACTGACGCGTTCCTGCTCATCCGACTGTCGGAAGCCGGGATCTCGGCCGGCGGCATCGGGCTGCTTTGG
>JAYVOO010000298.1:0-6305 GCA_043757905.1 Oligoflexia bacterium | reverse complement strand
GAAGCGAGCGCTTTGATTCCGCGCCACTGATTGCCTGGGCTCAGGCGGCCGCGATTATGGCGGCGCCGGACTCGGGCGACCTCGAATGGTCGGAACTTCCGTTCGAGATCCCGATCGAGCGGGAGGTCATTGTCGGTTCCATCGACCGGCTGATCTGGAACCAAGCACGTGAGAAGTTTCTGGTCATTGATTTCAAGGTCACCGAGCGCGATAAGCCGGAGGCCGAGCTGATCGCGACCTACCGCACGCAGCTTGAGCTTTACGCGGAAGCGGTCCGAAGGCTGGAACCCTGGGTAGAGGCCGCGCAGGTGGAGGCGATGCTCGTGCACATCACGGGAAAAAGCGTGCGGGAAGTGCGCGTGCCGCTCCAGGGGGTCGACGCGGGCGCGATCGCGCGCGAAGTCTCGCTGGTGGTTCAGGGCGCGGAGGGCAAGCCCTCGCCCGGCAAGCATTGCTGGGTCTGCGACTTCAGGGCGGTTTGCCCGGAAGCGAAAATGCGCTGAGCGCTCACCCTATCCCTCCCTGCCGCCTAGAGTGGCCGCCGCCTGAGTAAGCGCCCCACCTAGCAATCGAAACCTTCACGCTACCGTCAAAGATCTGCCAGGGATCCGGGTCTGACTTCTGCGCTGCCACTTCACTTTCGAATTAGATGAATCCTCCGCGCTCCTCATCTGAAACGAACGTCAGGACGCCCGCGCAGAAGTTTGACACGGGACCGGATAAAACTTGCCGGTTTCAAAATCGCCCTGCTACACTGAATTAACGTCATGAAAAGCCAAGGAAAGGCAATTCCACTGTGACCTCACACGCGCACGCATCTAACGTTCAACGCGGTCCACGTTCCACCCGGGTTCGGAGGTGGGCGTTACGTCTTGGATTGATCTCCGTCGCTCTCTTCTGGCTGGGACTGATCGCCACGACCTGGGCCGAGGCCGCCGACCGCGCGCCCGCATCGGTCACGCCTGATTCCACCGACGAATACAGCTTTAACTGGCTCGACCCGGACAAAAAGATCTACGTCCTCCAGAACCGCAAGTACACGAAGGCGGGTAAGGTTCTGCTCTCGGCGATGATTGGCACCAGTTTCTCCAATCCTTACCGCACGACCCTGAACTTCGACCCGCGTTTCGCGTATTACTTCAGCGAGGACTGGGGCGTCGAGGCGTTCTACACGGTCATGTCCAACAGCTCGAACAACGCGTACAAGGCACTCGTCGCCACCAACGCGAGCGTGCTGCCGGTGATTCGCGAGAACAAGTCTCAGTTCGGGGCGCTCCTGCATTGGGCGCCTTGGTACTCTAAGATCAACGTCTTCAATCAGATCCTTTACTTCGACTGGTACTTCTCAGGCGGAGCCGGCCAGATCTCGTCTCAGTACTTCACCAACCCGACCAATCCGCCGATCGTCACCAATCAGGATTTGACGGCTTTTTACGCGGGGACCGGTCAGCAGTTCCACGTTTCGCAGGCACTCGTGGTCCGCTGGGACATTACGGCATCATTCTATAACGCGCTCTATGACGCGAGCACGGGGGACAAGGCGTGGTTCTCAAATTACAATTTCTCGATCGGCCTAGGGCTCAGGCTCTAAGTCTTCTCTTCGTCGCCGCCGTTAGTTTCGTCGCGCCCTTGCGGTTCGCATGCGCCGACGTTTCCACGCCCATGATGCTTCTCCGCGAGGCGGAGACGAATTTCCACGCGGGTCAGTATTTTCGCGCCTCTCGTTACGCGTTCGCGGCTTCCGAAGGGGACGCTTCGCAGGAGTTCATGGTCCGTCCGCAGGCTTATTCATGGATCACGGTCAGCTTGATCAAGGCGGGACTCTACCAGGCGAGCTCCTATTTTTTCATCCGCACGCTTCAGACTGGCGAGAAAGCCTCGATCCGCCGTGTGCTGACTGAGACTGAGACGCTGCTCGTGCACGTCGGCCCGGACTTGATCCGCAAGTACCTCATCCAGTACACGAAGTACGACGACTACGACGCGAAGAACCGGAGCGCCTACCTTTATTCTCTCGGCAAAGAAGCGCTTCTCATCGGGCAAATGGACAAGGCCGTTGGCTACATCAACGGCATTCAGCCCTCGAGCCCGCTTGCGCCGTTCGCGCTCCAGCTGCGCGCAACTGCGCTCGCCGTCTCCGGGAAGAACGAGCTGGCCCTTGAGGACTTCCGCGCCTGCCAGAAGCGCGCGGAAGACGTGATTGAGCCGGGCTCAGAGCGCAGCCTCCGTGTCCGCCAGAGCCGGCGCGAGGCCGAGGATCTCGAGGCCCGCTGCCGCGCGGGCGAGGCCCGGACGCAGTATCAGATGAATCTTTTCGACGACGCGGACCGTACCTATGACCGCATCCCAAAAAAGAGCCTGGTCTGGCCCGATATTCTTTTCGAGCAGGCCTGGAACTCCTACGGCAAGAACGAGTTCAATCGCACCCTGGGCAAACTCGTCTCGTACAAGAGCCCGGCACTCCAGTTCGTCTTCAACTCCGAAGTGGACGTACTGAACGCGCAGACCTACCTCGGCCTCTGCCTCTATGAGGATACGCAGAAGGTGATGGACGAGTTCAATCTGAAGTACACGAAGATGGGCGAGCAGGTGAAACGGTTCGTCGAGAGAACCGGCTCCAACCTTCCCGGTTTTTATGACTTCGGAAAGGAGGCGCTTAAGGCGCCTCTTTATACAAAAGAAGAGACCTTCCGCATGGCCAACCGCTTCGTGCGCGGCCCTTATTTTCAGAACCTGGTTGTCTCCGAGCAGGATATCGCCAACGAGATGCGCGCGATCCGCAACTTCGATGCCGGCGAGGGCAATATTTCCACCGGCGCGGGCCGCGGCTTCCCGGGCTTCCTTGATCTCGTGCTGCGCTGGAGAGTGAAGACGATCCGCACGCTGGGCGGCGCCTTCGTCAAAAACAGCTTGCTTGACCACCATCAATCCCTGATCGCTGATTTCGAGAAGATGTCGTTCATCAAGTTAGAGATGCTCCGCAGGGCCAAGGAGAAGCTGATGACTAAACGATCCTCTTCCGCTTCCGACCGCACGCGCGGAAACGTCGAGCCCAAGCGGCGCGACGACCAATACTACTGGACTTTCAACGGGGAGTTCTGGAACGACGAGTTAGGCGATTACGTCTTTGGACTTGAGTCCGAGTGCGGGAAGGGCTGAGCTCGTGAGCGCCCGACTCCGCACCCGCACGATTCTCCTCACTCTAGCTCTGGCAGCTGCCTCGGCTGGCGGCTCGGACGGAGTGGGTGGCTTGAGCGAGATGTTCCAGATTCCGTCCGCGCACGCCCGCACTTCTTATTCAAACAGCGAGCTGCGTGGGAACGAGTCGGCCGACGAGTCCAAGATCCGCGAGCTGCGCGAGGAAGAGATCTCCACTCTCCGCGCCACCTTGGGACGGCGTCAGCCGACGAATCGCCGAGCAGATCTCTATTTCCGCCTGTCCGAGCTTTACATCGAAGCTTACCGCACCCAATTCATCTTGGAAGGCCGCGTGCACGACAAGCGTCTCGAGCAGCATCAGGACGACAAGTTCCTGGATCGCTCGAGCTCGCGCCCCTACCTGAGCAAGGGATTGGAAGCATGCCGCGAGATTATTAATCTCGGCATCCCCTATCCGAAGCTGGATCAGATCTACTACTTCATGGGTTTCAACTACGCGGAGCTTGGGCAATCGAAGCAAAGCCTGGAAGCTTTCCAGACGCTCATCCGCAAGTTTCCGAACAGCTCTTACGTAGGCGAGGCCTACCGCCAGCTGGCTGACAACGAGTTCGACGCGCATAATTTCCGCCAAGCACAGCTCTACTACCTGCAGGCGCTTCGCAAGTCGCGCGAGGAGACCCGGCCCCGGCTTTTGCATCGCCTCGCTTGGACCCATTACCGCATGAAGCAGTATGAACAGGCCGTTTCCCGCATGAAAGAAGCCGTCTCTACGGCTTCCGCGAGCGGTGAAAAGTTTCTGAATCTTCGCGAAGAAGCGCTTCGCGATCTCGCGACGTTCATGACCGAGTCAGGCAAGGTGGACGAGGCGATCGCGTATTTCGGATCCGTGCACGGCGGCGATCCGCAGTTCTATCCGCGCGCACTCGAGCAGCTTGCCATGCGCTATGAGCGCAACGTCGAGCCCGCGAAAGCCGTTCAGGTCTATGAAGCGCTCATTCGCACCCGGCCGGGCACGGACGCCGCTTTTCGCGCGACGATCAAACTCGTCGACCTGGACCTGCGCAAGGGCCGCTTTCGCGAGGCGCTGAACCGCGCTATCAATGCGCGCTACCCTGAGAACGCCGAGCCTGAGACGCAGATTGCGGCGCAGAACTTAAAGGCCATGGTCCGCCGGACGGCGACCGAGCATCACGACGCCTTTAGAAAGAAGAATTCGCGCCCCGACCTCGAGATCGCCGAGAGCTATTATTCGGCATATCTCAATACGTTTCTCGCGCGGGAGGATTCGCGCCACGAGACGCCTGAGATTCAGATGTACCTGGCCGAGATCAAACGCGACCAGGGACGGAACGTCGAGGCATCGGATCTCTACCGCAAGGTCATCAAGTCGGGCGACAAACGCTACGCGAAGGAGGCGGCGGCGCTCTGGACTGCGAGCCTGGCTGATTCCCTGAAGAAACAGGCCCCCACTCAGGGCGGCAAGACCTTCGAGCCCAATTCGACTGAGCGCGAGTTCGTGAGCGCGGCCGACGCTCTCCAGGAGACGCTCGGCTCGACCAATGAAGGCCGCGAGTCGGCCCTCCGTGCGGCCCAAGTGCTGGCAGGCTACCGCGGCACACAAAAGGAATCGATCACACGCCTGAAAGCGATTATCGATCACAACCCGAAAAGCCCGCAGGCGCTCACGGCGGCCCGCCTTTGGTTGCAGGTGCTCTCCGACGGCGCCTATCAGAAAAGTGGCGATAATTCGGGCCAGTTCTCGACCGATGACCTTCGAAACGCCCTCAAGGAGATCCGCGCGAATCCGCAGCTCATGGCTGCCGACGCCGAACTTGGGCAGAACAAGCTCCGGCTCGCGATGACCGACGAAGAGACGCGGCTCAAGATCAAGGCCATCGCCAAAGAAGAGGGTGACAAGGATTTCGAGGAAGCCGGCAAGGGTTACGAAGCGCTCGCCAACGAATCCAATCAGCGCGAGCTGGCTGAGCGCGCCTACGCGAACGCGGTTCGAAGCTATGCGAAGTCTAAGAACACCGAAGCCGTTGATCGCTCGTCGACTGGGTGGCTCAAGCGTTTCCCAAGGAGCCCGCGCGCGGTCGAGACCATTCGGAGCACGGCGACTCAGGACCTGGTCGATGGGGAATTCGATTCTGCCGGGCGGCTCTTCGAGAAGCTGGGCAGGGACGGGGGTGATCCGGATTCGCTGGAGACCGCCGCGCGACTCTATGATGGCAATGGCGCCGTCCGTAAGGCTCAGACTTGCTGGGGTTCCTATCTTGAACTCTATCGAAGCGCCCCGCACCGCTGGAGCGTCGCGCTTTCGCTCGCGCGTTCTGAGGAAGCGGCGGGCGACGACTCCGCCGCTGGGAAGTCCTACCAATACTGCATGACTGGCCCGGGCGAGTACGAGGCCGAGTGCGCCGCACGCCTGGCTGATCTCTACATGAAGAACAAAGACGTCTCGCAGGCCCGCGTGCTTTACCGCCGTGTCGCGGATCTCGCGTCGCGCGGCAAGGCGTCGAGCTCGAAATCCAAGGCAGGGCCCAAGGGCAAGACATCCGCAAAGAACACGAAAGCCTCGCAGGCCGAAGCCGCGAGCGAGGCATCACGTGGTTCGGGCCCCGTGCGCTCGCCATTCGTGGGTTACGCGCGCTTCAGGCTCGCGCTCCTCAATGAGCAAGAAGCGCGTTTCGAGCCTCTCAGGCTACCCGATACCCAACTCAAGAAGGCCTTGGGCCAGCGCCTGGCTTTTCTTGAGCCCCTGAGCCGCAGCTATCTTTCCGCGCAGGAGGCCGGTGGCCCGTGGGGCATCGCCGCTCTCGACCGACTCGCGCTCTGGGCCAAAAACTTCGCAGACGAAGTCGACGCAATTGCGCCTCCCAAGAGCGCGGACGCTGCCGCCGTGGAGCGTTTCAAGAAGAGCTTGGCCTCGATCAGCGGCCCGCTTCGCCAAAAAGCCGTGAGTACCTGGTCCGACGGATATCAGAAGGCAGTTACCGCCGAAGTGCTCGCGCCCGTCGTTCCCGAAGTCGCGGACCGACTGGCCGACGCGCGCGTGGCGGTGCCGAAACGCGGGCAGGGGCCCCGTGGCAAGTTCCGACTGGCTGGTGTGCCGGCCGACGGCGGCAGTGACGGCCGCGCGACGG
>JAYVOO010000297.1:0-6373 GCA_043757905.1 Oligoflexia bacterium | reverse complement strand
ACAGGTAAGGAATCAGCGACTCGCGCCAGAGGATGTACTTGCGGTTGACGTTTGAAATCTCGTCGGAGAAGAGGGCGGGGTTCGTGATGCGCTCGACGTTCGCACCGATCGAGGTGTTGCCATGCGCTCGCGTCAGCGACGAGAAGCTCTCGAACTGAAGCCAGCGGGCGAACTGCTCGCCGCTCGAAACGGGATATCCGCCAAAGCCTCCAATGTCGCTAGTCGTATAAGGGATGCCCGAGACCGAGAGATTGAGGTGGGCTGAAGGCTCGGCGGCGGCCCATTTCAGGCGCGCGGGAGCGTCGGCCGACCAGATACCGACGCCGTACCGCTGGCTTCCTGCATAGCCGCTACGGCTCATGATGAAAGGCCGGCGATTCGGAAGATCTCGAATCGAACCTTCGTAAAGGGCACGCGCTCGATTCAGATCCCAAACGTTGTGGATGTCCTGGTGCCAGAGGCCTCCCGAATATTTCCACCACCACCGAAAACGCTCGGGTTCACCCAAGTCCGTCCAGAAAGTCGCGGCCCCATCCTTCAAGATCGGAAGGTGCTTGGACCAGAACCAATCCCGCGCCTCCGCGCTCGAAGTATCGATCATCCCGACCTGCCCGAAGTAGCCGCTCGTGTTGAAGTTGCCGTCGGAGGCATCATCCCCGTTGGCAAAGAGCGCGGGCTCGTTGCTCTTGAATTCCTTCTTGGCCAGGAAGCCCTTTGAGCGCGCCTCTTCGAAGTTGTTATTGTCTGAGGCGTCCTTCGTGTTGCAAGTGTCGAAGTAGCCTTCTTCGATCGGAACGATGTGAACGCCCTGGTCGGCGAGCTGCGCAAGATTCGGGCGGAAATTCGAGAAGTCGAATTCGTCGTTCTTGCCCCAGTTGAAACTTCCAACTCTGCGGTGCCGGCAGTCGGTGAATTCAGGCCTCGTCGCGCCATTCTGGTCATGCACGCCCGGCACGCCACCGAACCACTGCAGGTCGAGGAAGATCGCGTCGAGTGGAAACCCCTTGCCCCGCAAACTTTCCGCGGCCTGATGGACCTCAGCCCAGTTCCTATATCCGTAAGTGGATTGCAGGTAGCCCAGGAGCCACCGGGGCGGAAGCACTGGCTTGCCGGTGATCTCCGTGTAGCGCGTGAAGATTTCGCGGGTCGTATCGGGCGCCATCACGTAAAAACGCAATTCGGCGCGTTGGCAGCGCGGTTGGCCGGTTTCCCAGTCCTGGTCGCAGTCCTGCTTGACGTACCAGGAATCTTGGCTCGCACTGTCGAACTCCCAGTAAGTCTTGTAAGCCGTGTCGAAGAAGAATCCGTAACCTTGAGTGCTGTACAGGAAAGGCACCATGAGGTTGCCGTTGGCGCCGCCGTCCGCGCCTTCGAAGTGGTTGCCCATCGAGGAGACATCGGCGCCGGGATCGCGCTTTCGCCCGCGCCAGTCGATCGACTGATCGAAAGGACCCCGGAGTTTCTCGCCCAGGCCATAGAAGTGCTCCGTCGGATTCATCTTGAAGCGCGCGCCGATAATAAGTCGCTTCTGCGCGGGTCCCCCCGGCGCCCGGTTGACTGTATCTTCGGCCGGGTCGATCGTCAGGCCCTGGTTCTCGAGCAGCGCTTTACCCTGAGCGTTCAGGAGGCTAACCCGCACGGGACTTCTCGTCACTACGACCTGAATCTTGGGAGTGCGGATCACGATACGATCCGCGAGTTCCTGAACATCGAAGTCGGCTCCCGGCCACTTGACTGCGGGGTCAACGCTCCAGGTATACTCGTCCGTGAACTGTTCGGCGCCGCTATAGCGAATCTTGATCAGATCCTCTTTGAGTACTTCGATCCGAATCGGAAAACTGCTGGTCTGGATCTCGACCACCTTCCCCGCGCGTTTCATCGAGACGAAGGTTCGTTCCCTGCGCACGGTGTCCGCATAGGTAGCGACGTCGAGGCCAGCGACGGAACGCTTGGCTTGAGGCGGCAGCGCCAGAGACGAATGAGGAGGAATTGAGGGAGTGGAGCATGAGAGCAAGGAGCTCGCGAGGGTCGTGAAGAGAGTGGGAATCCATGCTCGGGCTTTGCCGACGGAGGGTGCTCGGGTCATGCTTAGAGGATAGCGCATTCTGGGTGAGGGGACTATTCGGAGGCAAAGGACTTGGCCCCTCGCGCTTTTCGCCTCCGGCTCAAAGCTCCGGGGCCGGGCTTCAGGCTCGCCAACGCCTCCTGCGTTGCCGCCCTTCGTCCGGTCCAGTGGACCGTCCGCAGGTACACCTTCCGCATTCAAGACCTTTTGCTCGCTTCGAGCGCAGATTTGATCGGATGCAAACCTTGGCTTCGATCTGGATTTATTATGGTGCCCGCAAACGTAATTTGGTCGAACCGTTGGTCGTCGTGAGAATTTACGCGGCTCAATGGAAAAAGCTGAAGGATTTTTCAGGGCGAGCTGGCAGCTAAGGCCTGGGCGTTCTCAGCAGAACCAATACACGATGGGAGGCGCCTATGGGAGCCGTAGACATCAGTCCGCTCGTGAAAGGCTTGCTCGTGGTAATCGGGATCTCGCTCGCTGTGGGTCAATATGGAAGACTTGAGCATTGGGCGCGGAAGCAGGCTGTCGAGGCTCTCGTTTGGAGCCGGCCCTTACCGTATTTCTTTGCCCCGCCTCGTGGCTCCGGCCTTAAAGGCGCGCCGACTCGGCCACGGTTAAAACTGCTGCGCGAGAAGGATCGATCATCTCGATGACCAGCCGATCCTTGGACTAGGGGTTTGTTGAGAAAGTGCGAAAAGTAAGATGCGTGTGTCGTAAATTGTATCACGCTTGGATCGTAACGCGGGTGTCCCTTCGCTGCACGACAGGCGCTCCTGACTTTGACGTCAAGTCACACCCACTGTCTCAGGGCAAGCTTAGAGAAACCGATGCATTATGTACACGTCGACGTATCCGCGTCCAGAATGCAGGAACGCTCGAGGCGCGACTCCAATCACTGAAAATCCGAGCCTCTTCCATAGGCGGACCGCACGTACGTTGGTAGAAATTACGTAATTGAACTGCATCGCCCGATAACCAATAGATTTCGCTTCACTTAGTGCATGACGGCCCATCTGGGTACCGATTCCTTTTGCGGACGTCTTGGGGTCGACCATGAACGCCGCGTTGGCGACATGTGACCCCAGGCTCGGTTGGTTTGGCTTCAAGATGTAGGTGCCGACGACCCTGGCGTCCAGGGTGGCCACGTAGGTTCGGATTCCTGTAGACATCCAGGCCTGTTTGGCGCGAGCCTTCGTGATATTGGGGGCATAGGCGTAAGTATCTCCGGTTCTCGCAATCGCGCGAAAAATTTTCCAGATTCCTTCAAAGTCCTCTAGCCGTGCCCGGCGAATCTTCGGTAAAGAGCGGGTATTTAGCTTTTCATCGGTCAGCCGAGGCATATGCCATCGTATCATAACTCGAATGGTGGTTTACATCTGTCAAGTCGTTGGGCAGTCATGTGGGGGCTTTTTCTTCACCAGGTAGGCCCTATCCGTGTAGGGAATGGTCTCTAAGGGGCCCGTTTCTGCCGATTATGCTGGGGTCCGGGTCCACCTCGGTAAGAATGATATGATCTTGGTCTTATGCTGGATCCCGCAACGGCTTTACCCGGGATCTTCAAGCCGCGATGCTCCCGTTGCTCAGAATGCAAGAAATCCTTCCGCCCGAACCCTCGACTGAAGTCACGTCAGAAGACTTGTGTTGAGAGAGCGTGTCAGCTCAATCATCGCGCTCGATACCGGAAACGGTATCGCGGTGAGAACATCGTAGCGGAGAGAGAATACCAAGATAAGGCCAAGGCGAGCCGGCCTGCGCAGTTCTGGAAAGATTACCGCAAGAGCCACCCGCAATCGAGTGAGCGCAACCGCTCGAATTCTAAGCTCAGGAAGAAGCTCGCCGGCGCGGGTTTGCAACGTCAACTTGATATCGTGCAGGTGACTGATCCTTTAGGATATTTTGACCTATTTGTTGGGTTTACAAGGTCACACCGATCGCTACTTGAAGGCTGCCGCGCTACGCATGCGCCCTAAGAGGCGAGGTAGCGCGCATGACGATGATTCCACCCGATGTTCAGGCTGAAATTTTAGCGCTTCATTTTGGCGCGAAAAAAGGGACCCGAGCGATCGCAAAACAACTTGGGATCAATCGCAAGGCCGTCAAACGAGTCGTTGAAAATCGTAAGGTCAGCCTCAAGCCCGAGGCACCTGCGGACGGACGCCCATCGATTCTGGATCCGTTCAAGCCACGCATTGATGAGCTCCTGAAGCGCGAACCACACCTCATGTCGACTCGCGTCCTGCAGCAGATTCGCAGGGAGGGCTTCACAGGCGTTCGTTCGGTTGTTCAAATCTATGTCAGGAAGATTCGAACGCTTCCGTATCGATCACGAGAGGCTTTCTTACGACTCGACCTCCCGCCAGGGGAAACGGCGCAGGTGGACTGGGGCGAATTCGGCACGCCATTTAATGATACGGTGAAGATTCACTGCTTTTTGATGGTCTTGTGCCATTCACGACTTCTTTATATCGAGTTCACAAGGAGCGAGAAATTCGAGGAGTTCATCCGGTGCCATGAGAACGCGTTTAAGTTCTTTGGCAGCCGGGTGCCGATGGAGATTTGGTACGACAATCTGAGGTCTGCCGTGACTGAGCGAATGGGTTCGCTCATCCGTTTTAATGCAAGATTTCTTGCCTACCTTGGCCATCACGGCATCAGGCCACATGCTTGTAATCCGGCCAAAGGCAACGAGAAGGGCCGCGTCGAAAGCGGCGTCAAGTTAGTGCGCGACAGCTTCTGGGCCGGGAGGCAGTTCAAGGATTTTAACGACATCGGCAGGCAGGCGGCTATCTGGCGCGACGAGGTCTCAAACCGCCGGGAGCATCGCTCGACCCGTAAGATCCCGATACTGCACTTTGAGACGGCGGAAAAACATCTGCTGCGTGAAGCGAACCCCCATGCCTATGACACGACGGAGATATTTTCGAGAGTCGTGCCACCCACATTTTTGATCGCCTATGAGAGCAACCGCTACTCGGTGCCCTGGACGCTGGTGGGCCTCACGCTGACGGTGCGGGCAAGCGATCAGGCGCTGGACTTTTATTATCATGAGCGGCAGGTCGCTTGCCACGTTCGCTCCTACGATAAGCATCAGGTTTTTGAAAATCGGGTGCATTTCAAGGAGCTACTCGAAAGAAAGCCCGGCGTGACGCGTGAGGGCTGGCAGGGTGCCGCGATGACCCAATACCTCGATCTGATCCGTGTGGGCCATCGATCGATGCGCAATGAGATCTCGCGCGTCTTGGCGCTTGCGACGATCTATGGCGAAAAGAACGTCAACTCCGCCTGCGAGTGGCTGCTTCAAAACGGGATTATCGGTGTTGAAAACCTGGAGCTGTCACTGAAAGGCCGCCATCACCCATCTGAGTGTGAGCTCCAACCCTCGCCACTGCAGTTTCAAAATTCAAAACTCAATCGAGTCGTTCTCACGGTTGATCTCAGGCGTTACGACGCACTCCTGTTTTCGTCGACCCCGTCCAAGGAGCAATCGTTGTCTTCTGGCGAAAACAAACCTGCGTCAGAAACAAAGGACAGCACGAATGACAAACTTAACCCCGACCGTAATGGAGCCGAGAATACCGGGAGCAATCCTGGATCAGACGAGTTCTAAACAGCTCATTGAATCCCTGAAAGAGCTGCGACTCAAGCACTGGAGCGACGTGAGGCTGCAGGACTTATCCGAAATGGTGCCCGCTGAGCAGGGACTGGTCTTGAAATGCTTGAACAAGTGGTCGGAGACAGAAAAGGCAAACCGTCGCGCTCAGATGATCGCAACCAAGATCCGCTCGTCTCGGTTCAAGCGAGTGCAAACGATCGATGGCTTTGATTTTTCCCATAACAAAGCCACCCAGGCGATCAAGACCACCTAACTGGCGCTTCACCAGAGTATCGCGCCCACGTCGCTACCGAGCGCCGTCTTCACAGGCACGGCCGGAATGGGCAAGACCCATCTGGCGCGAGCGCTCGAATACGCGGCCTGCCAAAAAGGGATCTCATCGCTCTTTGTAACGGCGGCTGAGATGGTCAACCAACTCTCGCATGCTCAGAAGTCGTTTAACCTCGAACACGAACTCAACAAGTACCGAAGACCTCAGGTGCTGATCATTGACGAGCTCGGTTACGTGCAACTGGATGCTCAGGCGAGTAATCTGTTTTTCCAAGTCATTTCCGCAAGGCATGACCAGGGGTTGGGCACGATTGCCACAACCATGCAAAATTTCCACCGATTGCGACCACCTGATTTCCAGTTGATGCGACCACCCAGTTTCCTGGGAATGCGACCACTCGATTTCCATCAAATGCGACCAC
>JAYVOO010000296.1:0-1752 GCA_043757905.1 Oligoflexia bacterium | reverse complement strand
GCCGGACTGGATGCAAAGGCCTGCGAGGCTGCCCTCATTCTTGATCCGGGTGCCGAGCCAATTCGCGGCGTTGCCGCCGACGGCGCGGTAGACTAGCTCGTCGCCGTCGATCGTCTCGATGATCGAAGACTCGGCCGAGGTCAGCTCGAGCGAGCGCTGGACGATTACGCGCATCAGCTCTTCGGGATCGAGCGCGCTCTTCGCAACTGCGAGCTGAGCCAGGACGATGGCGGCCAATCGCTCGCTCTCTTCTTTCAACGCCTGCTGCGCACGGTTGCGCTCGGTGATGTCGGCGATGAACGCGGAGAAGAGAACTGTGTCGTCAATGCGGATCGGGCTCACTGCGAGTTGGATCGGGAAGATCTCACCGTTGCGCCTGAGTGCTTCGACTTCGATCGAGCGGTTGAGGATAGGGCCCTCGCCCGACTTGGCGAAATGCCTCATGCCGTGGCGGTGCGCCTCGCGGCTCGCCTCGGGGATGATGAGCTCGTCGAGCTTGCGCCCGAGTGCTTCCTCTTTCTTCCAGCCGAAGATCTCTTCGGCGCGCGGGTTCCATTCGGAGATGATGCCTGACGCGTCCATGCCGACGACTGCGTCGAAAGCGGAGTCGATGATCGCGCGGAGACGCGCTTCGCTGTGGCGGACGGCCAGGCTCGCGCGTTCGGCGGACTGAAACTTCTCGGCCTGGATGCGTTCGGTGATGTTCGTGCTGATGGCGCTCAGGCCGATTACCTTTCCAGTCGCGCTGCGTGTCGGAGTGTAGAGCGTCTCGATCCATTGATCGGCCTGCGCCAGGTATCCAATGCCCGTGAACATCTCGCCTCCGAGCGCGCGCCGAATATGGTCGGCCAGCCACCGGCTGACGCCGTCCAGCTCCAGCATTGCGGTTCCCACGCCGTGTCCCTGCGGGGTACCCAGGGAGTCGAGTCCCTTGCCTTCGTTCGAGAGCAGGATGCCGTTTTGATCGACTGAGAAAACGATGATCGGAGCGTTCTCCAGGATGTTTCGGAACTGGGCGGACGTGTCCCGGAGCTGCTCCCGCGTGAGGGCGCGGTCCGCGTCCAACTGATTGAGCGCAATCGCACTGCGAAAGACGAGAAAGGCCGCGGTCAGCATGCTGACAATGACAGCGAGCGTGACTCCGTAGCGAAGGTCGTAGAAGCCTTGGTCCACCCCGTTCAGGCAGAACCACCCGGCGAAGAAAGGGAGCCCGACCATCGCGGGCAAAAGCTTGCGGCTCATGATCCCGCCGTGGCTCTGGCTCATCAAGGGCCTCATGAAGCCGTAAGCGGGGCGCAGGAAAACGAGGCTTGCCGAGAGTGGAAGGAAGCCCAGCGCGGTGTGAAAAGCCATCTGCGTGAAATAGGCGAGCCCAAGGCGGAAGTCGGTGCCGAAGGCGTAACCAATCAGCGCGGGAAGCGTGACGACGCAGATCGCGATCGCCATGAACTGCGCGGGCCGAAAGTCGTGCTTGAGCTTGCGATCGAGCACGAGCAAACCTGTGCCGAAGGAGAGGAAGTTCAGCGATGTGTTCATGGCCATCCGGCCGGGCGCGAGATTGCCCGCGCCAACTAAGCTCTTTGAGAAGAGCAGGGTGTCGATCCCGAAGCTCCGGCCCAAGAGGTACTGCAGGAGACTGGTGCCTCCGAGGAACGCGATCAGGCAGGCAAGGGTCCTGCCCGTTTGCCGGGCGCGGCGCCCGCGGCCCACTTCGAAGAGGGGGATGGCGCAACCACTGAGCAAGAAACAAAA
>JAYVOO010000295.1:0-1754 GCA_043757905.1 Oligoflexia bacterium | reverse complement strand
CCCGCTACTATCGTAGAAACTTTGGGAGCGCCGTCTTTCGCGGAAACCCGGCGGTCGTTGGAAGCGCACTCTTCCCGTCGGAACTTTTGGAACTAAAGGAGGGCATGGGATCCGGGCATCCCATCCAGCGTCTCGAGCGAAAGCTCAAGCTTCCGATCAGCGAGAAACCCAAGCCGGCGCTCTTTCTGAGCGAAAATGAGCGCAGCTGGGCGAAGCGGTTTCTTGCTGATCACGTGCTTCCCGGCAACGCGGGCAAGCCTATTCTGATCGTACATCCCTGGGGTGAGCCGAAGAATCCGGTCGCTCCCGTGGATTTCTGGGACAAGCTGATTGCGAAATGGAAGAACCGCTTCCGCTTCTGGCAGTTCGGGTTGATTGGCCAGGGCGCAGCCGTCGGCTGCGAGTACTATTATTGGATCAGCGGCTCCCCCCGCTCGTACCGCAAGGCTTTCGCCATCGCCGAACAGGCGCAGGGCTTCGTCGGCACGCCGACGGCTGCGATGCACATCGCCGCCGCCTTCGACCTACCTTCGCTGATCACGCTTCGCCCGGAGGAGTTCGATCTTCCGGCTCTATATCCTCAGGCGGCGCGCGTGACGCTGCATGCGAGTTTCCATGGCGATGTTCCTCCCGCTGAGCAGACCGCGCTCGACTCATTCTTCGGCGGACTTTCCTGAGTCGCGCCGCCAGTTCAGCCGGACGTCATTTCGTAAAACTCACCCCGATTGAGAAGATTGATTTTCCCCAGGAGTGACGTAGACGTTCCATCTACAACGATACCGCCGCCATCTTGCGCGGTCAGGATCGGCGCGTGATTTGATTTCGAATAACGCCTCAAAGCGGACACCAAACGAGGGCTCTTCTTGAAATGAGGAAAGAACTCGAAGTTCACGAGACTGAGTGCCCGCAGATCTTTCAGACTGACTTCGTTTTGATCCGCATCCCAGGGCGGGAATCCCGCCAGGTCGATCGAAGGAGTCATGATCAGCCCGCCGGCGCTCAGACCCGCCAGGACGCCTCCATCAACAACATAGGAGCGAAGCTTGCTCAGTAGGCCCGAGCTTCGAAGGTGTTTCAGGAAATAAAACGTGTTTCCGCCGGCAAGATAGATGACATCCGACTCGAGCGCGCGCCGGATCTCCGAAGGATCGGGCTTCGAGTCGACTGCGAGGAAATGAAAACGGGTGAAGCCGTAGGGCTGATACCGACGGACGGCGCGGCGAAAAAACGGTTCTGCTCCGTCGGCGCAAAACGGTAAATACGTGAACGACTTTCTTGACTTGCGATCCGTCAGATCTGCCAAGGCTTGGTGTAACGCCTTGTTTTTACGGGATTGTCCGCCCGAATAGAAGACCAGTTTCATCGCGTTAAGTTATGTCATGGAAATGACGATACTGTCACTGTGAAACCCTCAACCGCTGCAACCCGCGATACGCGAGCCTATGCTCGATTCGCCGTTCTCGACGGATCCCACGACTTCAAGCAAGCCGTGCCCGATGGCTTCGTCGACTACGAAGCTCGGGCCCGTCATGGCGGCCGGGTGGTTTACGTCAACTTCGAGCTCGCTCGCGAGATGGGCCTCCTTCCCAAAGATCATGAGCACTCGCTCACGCCCGGCCTTGAGAGCGCCATTCTCGATGCGTTCTCGATCCAGATCATCAACGAGTACGACGTCCTCAATAAATCCAAGATCCCGAAGCGCGACTGCCTGAACCGAAAATACATGGCCACCCGCTATCTGCAGCTTCAGCACC
>JAYVOO010000294.1:0-1754 GCA_043757905.1 Oligoflexia bacterium | reverse complement strand
CCTTGGATCCCAAAGCGATTCCTCAGGAGCGCGCGCGTGCGATCACGGCGACTCAAACCGAAGTCAGGCTCGTCTTGAATGAGGCGCTCCTCTCGCATCAGCTCACGGATCAATCGACGGCTGTACTTCTCGAGAAGCTTGCCGATATCGCACTGAAGAAGCTCGACCCGGAATTGAAATGCGAGAAGACCGTGTAGAAAGTCCGGCCACAGCCTGCTGGGATCGAGTCGTCGACGTCACACGTTTCGGCGCCGAAATCGCCGAGCATTCAACTCAGCCGTTACATCCCAGCTCCGGTCAGGCGCACTATCAGGCCCGGGCTACTCCATGAAAGAAAAAAGGCCCGCTGGGAATCTCACCCAGCGGGCCTTGTGTTTTAGAGCAGAGCTTGGGTCAGCTCAGGCTTAGACTCCCACCCATCCGCCATCGCAGCCGATGGTGACGCACTCACTGGGTGAAGGCGTGGGGTCCGGACTTGGCGTAGTCGTTGGGGTCACGGTAGGCGACGGATTCGGATTCGTCGTTGGGGTCACGGTAGGCGACGAAGTAGGATCTGTCGTCGGGGTGGTCGAAGGAGTCGTGGACGGCGTCGGGCTAGGAGGCGTGACGGGTTTCAGGCAGTAATGGATCGCTACTTCGGATCCGGCCTGACCGGCATCCGCGACAGCGAGCTTCACGACATCGTCTTCGAGTCGGAAGTCGATGAGGTTGCCGTCGACCCAGACCTTGACCGAGCTCGGGTCGAAGTCCTGGTAGTGGATGGAGAACTCTGTCTTCAAGTCGATCTTCTTGGCGCAGGCTTGGCCGATCTTCGCGAGGCCGTCTTCGTACTTGGCCTCCGCGAGGTCGATCAGTACGCCCTTGCTGGCCTGCACGATGTCGATGATGCCGAGGCCTTTTTCATTCTCGTTCAGCTTCTGGGGGTCAAGTGGCTGATCGTGCGTATAGACGATACCGCCCAAAACGATCGGCCGGTTGGCCTGAAGTTCCTTGATCTGCGCGAGCACGCTCGTGGCGTTGACCTGGCCCTTGCAGTCGCGATCATAAGCGGGCTTTTCGAGTCCATCGCTGTCGAACGCCACGCCCGGGTGGCAGATGTCGTTCTCGTCCGTGATGAAGACGATGGCCAGGGCGGCATCGTTCCGGAAGAAGATATTGTTCGTGCCGGCATTCTTAATCGTGGAACTGAGAGCGCGGGAGAGCGAGTAGAGCTCTTCTTCGCCGTAGTCAGACCACTTGTCGGTCGGCAGCGTGGTCATGTTCTCCATCAGAGTCGTGCGAATATTAGCGCGGCTCATCGAGCGGGAGTCGAGGATGAAAGGCCGGCCCGACTTGGAATAAAGCTTGCCAGCATACGGCGATAGGCTGCTGTGGGCGAGCATGACGGCGACTCGGTAATCGACGCGCTCCGGGAGCTGGGTGACAAACGCCTCGATGCTGGCCGCGATCTTGGACCGTTCGGGAGCCATGGAACCCGAAGTGTCCATGACGAAGAGCAGGTCGAGCGTCTTCACGTCGGTGCCGAGTTGCTGGTTCTGCTTCTGAATGAAGCAGGCTCCATCCGGAACCTGAGTGTAGCTTGGGGTAGGCGTAGGAGTGACCGTCGGAGTCGCCGTTGGCGTCGGGGTGGTCGTAGGTTTAGGAGTGACCGTGACGGTCGGAGTTGGTTTTGGCGTCGTCGTAGGCTTAGGAGTCGCCTGTACATCGGCGCAGCAGGTGATGTAGACGTGGTCTGCATCGTGCTTCCCGCTCTT
>JAYVOO010000293.1:0-1756 GCA_043757905.1 Oligoflexia bacterium | reverse complement strand
CGTTTCGGCGAGAAGGCTTACGGCTTTCAGTTCCACCCCGAGGCGGATCATCAGCTGGTGCTCGAGTGGCTTTCAATCGAGGGTGTTGAAGAAGAGATCCAGCACACGCGGAAAAGCCACGGCGCGAGGACCGTGCAAGCGGCATCCACTCAGCGCAACTATGCGATGAAGGGCGAGAAGGGCAGCCTAAAGATCGCCGCCGCCATCGGCGCTCTCTTTAGCCGGACGGATGTCGAAGAGACTTCGGCCCCGCGCCTGAAGGAGATCGAAGGGTGGATCACGCGGCACGCGCTGGTCGCGCTCGAGTTTGACGGCCCCGGGGGCGCACGGGTCCAGCTGCGGGGACATATCGTCACGCATTTGTCGATTTCTGCAGGCGATTTCATCATTTTTCAGGAAAATACGACGCTCCTGTGGCCGATCCGGATCGGCGATATCCGCAAGGTCACGGAAGCCCTGCCCTGAAGGGCGAGAGACTCAGCCCAGCGCGCCAGTTAGCTTGGCGATGCAAACACCGGCCGCAACGGAGACGTTGAGCGAAGTGACTTCACCCTTGGGCTTGACCGCGCAGAGCACGTCGCAGGAGTCCTGCGTGAGACGCCTGAGACCCTTTTCCTCGTTGCCGAGAACGAGGAGCCACGGGCGGTCGCGTTTGATGGCCGAGAGATCTTCTTTCGCATGCTCGGAAGTGCCGAGAATCCAGAGACCCGCATCCTTCGCGAGCTTGAACGCGTGCTGGAGATTGGTCTGAAGCGCGAATGGAATGCTGTCCACGCCGCCAGCCGCGACATCGTAAACGGTGCCAGTCAGGGGCGCTGAGCGCTCCTGGGTGAGAAGGATGCCTTCGACGCCGAAAAAAGCGGCGCTCCTGAAGATCGCACCCACATTATGGGGGTCCTGAAGCGAGTCGAGCGCGAGCCAAAGCCCCTTGCCACCCGCGCGGTCGGACGCGCCCTGGAAAAGCTCTTCGGCCGAGATGCCTTCGCGTTCCTTGACGTTCGCTTCGCCGTAACCTTCGCGGTTTTCCTTGTTCTCACCGCGGTCGCGGCCGCCTTGCTGGGGTCGCGCCCCTCCGCCTGCGCTGCCTTGAACGGCGCGGACCCGTTTTTCCTGAGCGAGCTTCGCGATCTCGCTCCATGCGTCCCCGCTCTGGGAAGTCTTGGGAAGGGAGATCTGAGTGATATCCTGCGGACGAGCTTTCAGCACGGCGAGGATGCTATGGGGATTCCGGAGGGTGACTGCCACCGAGCTTTATTAAGCTGAAATCTCCAGCCTGGAAAGGTCTTTTAGGGTCATTTCCACCGTTTTACGGGGATCTTGCGACTCGGTGATGGGCCTGCCCATCACGATTGCGTTCGCTCCGGCGGCATGCGCCTGCGCTGGAGTCATCACGCGTGCCTGGTCATCGGAAGCTCCGCCCTCCAGGCGAATGCCCGGAACGACAGTATAAAGGGTAGGATAGAGCGACCGAATGGACGCGAGCTCGAAGGCCGAGCAGACGACGCCGTCGGCACCCCATGCGACGGTGTGTTCGACGAGGCCCGCGACGGAATCGCCGACTTCAACCGCATGACCGGTCAGGGATTTGGTAACTTCCGCCCAACGAACATCATCGAACGAGGTCAGAACGCTGACCCCCAAGACCTTCGGGCGGATCTCGGAGATATCGGCGAGCTCCTGCTGAACGGCACGAAGCATTTGGCTTCCGCCCGCCATATGAACTGAGAACATCTCCACGTGAAGCAGCGCGGCCTGG
>JAYVOO010000292.1:0-1761 GCA_043757905.1 Oligoflexia bacterium | reverse complement strand
AAAAGAACGTGAGCTCACGCTCCAGGTCTTGCGCCACCTGAGAGAGGTCGAGCGCCGGAGGCTCTTCGCCGCGCGAGACGGAACGCGAACTCGCTCGCCGGACGGCTCATCCCGAGCGGCTCATGCCCGAAAAGATCCGTCCCGTTTCAGACACCCATTCTCAAGTCTCTTTCGTCACGTCCGAGCGGCTGCTCGAAGAAATCCGCGAACTGTAGGCGCTCCTCGCCCACGCGCACCCTGGGATGTCGATCGAGCAGGCGATCGGCTATGCGGTCAACCAGGCGGTCACGCGCCTGAAACCCAAAGCGCCGAAGTCACCGCCGGCGCGGGCGGTAGAGTCGTCCGAGCAAAGTAAGAATTCACCGCAGGCGGTATTTTCGTCCGAGCAAAGTCATCAGTCACCGCCGGCGGTGGAGGAAGGTACCAAGCCGGCCAGCACGAAGCGCAATATTCCGGCTGAGCTCAAGCGCCAGGTCTGGCAGAGAGATCAGGGCCGGTGCACTTTTCAGGACAAGCAGACGGGCAGACGCTGCGGCTCACGCTATGCGCTCGAGTATGATCACGAAAGACCGCACGCGTTGGGTGGCGCGACGACGGCCGCGAACCTCAGGCTCAGGTGCCGCGTGCACAATCAGCTCGCGGCGCTCGAGGCTTTCGGCGCAAGAAAGATGGCGCGCTTTGTTCCGGCTATGCGTTGATTCGCGGCCGCCGTGCGATCAGACGAGATGACGATCGCTCTCGCCGCAGCCGGGGCTTTCCGATCCCGGATTGATCATCGTTCAGTCCTTCGCGCATTCCTCGCCGCTGATCCGAAGCGTGAGCTCGAAGCGGTCGCGGTCCGAAGGGGATGCTTTCTTGAGCGCCGTATCGAGGCAGGCCAGGAATTCGGTAGAGTAGGTGGTGGTGTCTTTCACGGTCGTGGCTTTCACGAACTCGCCCTTCAGATACTCGGCCTTCAAGACGAGCTCGCCGAATGCGAGCCCGTGGGCTTCCACTTCGCGGTCCCAGCATTCGCGCGTCCGCGGGCGATCTTTATTTTTACGCTTGGGTGTCGTGCAGAGATGGCGCTTGCCCGTGATCTTGATCGTCTCGGCCGTGATGTCCTTGCCGGTCGCGGCTGAGACGAGCCTCGTGCGATCCGCTGGGGCGAGTCCGTCAAAAAGCTCCTGGGCGCGGAAGGCTTCGCGGGCCCGCACGCCTTCGAGGTCCGGGGCGCCCGGCTTGACGTGGAACGAATAGGGACTAGTCAGGCTGAGCTTACCTTCGTAAACGGAGAAAATCCGCTTGCCGGTACCGGTGAGTCGGAACCTCTTGGACCGCGTGCAGTAGAGGTCAGTGGGGTGGTATTGGCCTACGGGCAGAACGAGTGTCTCCCAGTTTCGTGCCGGATTCAGGCGGAACTTGAATTCCTGACGTTCCCCATCGAGCTGCTTGAGTGTCAGGTCGCAGCCTTTGTCGGCGACGAGTGGGTTCTCTGACACGATCTGGTAGTTGAAAATCAGAGCGGTGGGAGGAAGCGATACGCCAGCTTTTGTTTCTTGCGTAGGGCTGTCCACTGGCTTGATGGTCTGGGCCGGGCTGCAGGCCGCCAACAGTGCGGCAAGTAGCGAGGCGAGCGTGAGAACTGAGATCCCAGGGTGTGCATGCTTTTTGGTCATGGGATTGAACGTATGTGGGGAGAGGCCGGAATGCAAGAGAGGGAAAGCCGGCAGGAAGAGATCAGTTCCGAGCGGTTTCGCTGCGGTTGATTGTCAGATCCTG
>JAYVOO010000291.1:0-24234 GCA_043757905.1 Oligoflexia bacterium | reverse complement strand
AGCTCCGGACGAGTCACATCTTCGTCGCCGTGCGCCCCGACGCCTCTGCCGAAGAGCAGAAGGCGGCCTACGAGAAGATCAAGAAGATCAACGACGAGCATCTGCGCGACGGCAAGCAGGGTTTCGCCGAAGTGGCTCAACGTTTTTCCGAAGGCGCGGCGGCCCCGATGGGTGGCGACATCGATTACCAAACTAAAGACAAACTCGACCCCGCATATTACGCCGCCGCCCTCGCGCTCAAGACTCCGGGCAAGGTGAGCTCAATCGTGAAGACGGGGTTCGGCTACTACATCATCAAGCTCACTGCGGTCCGCCCCTGGGAAGAGGCGGACAAGGGTCAAGTAAAGCGCATCGTGTTCGACGAAAAGCGCGCGCAGATTTTCGACAGGTACATGAATCAGCTTCGCAACCAGGCCAAAGTCACGGTCAAGAGCGACCTCTTAAAAGACTGACCGAGGCTCTCTCAGCTATGCATCGTCCAGCTCTTGGCCGGGGTTGCCGACGGCCCGTCTGACGCGCCATCAAAGATCGCCCGCCACTTGCTCTTCCGCAGGATCTTGTTCTTGAACAGGAAGTACGTGATGGTGGTGACGAGTACGTCCACCCCGTATTTCCAGATGTTCACGTAGTTTTTCTCGTCCCCATAGTGGGTGGGAATCGGTATCTCGACAATACGAAGCTTCTGGGCAATGAATAGAATTAGGATCTCCGTATCGAAATGGTAATCGGAGGAAAGTCGCTCGAAAGGCACCTGTTTGAGCGCCTCCACCGAGTAGATCCTGTAACCCGAGTGAAACTCGCTCAACCTGGAACCCAAGAAGAAGTTTTGGGTGAAGGTCAGAAACTTATTCCCCAGAAAGCGGATCAAAGGCATCCCGCCCGCTCGCGGGTCGCCCGTCATGCGCGAACCGAAAACCATGTCGGCCTCGCCGTCCATGATCGGCTTGAGCAGCTTCCACAAAAGTTCCGGCGCGTACTGCGCGTCTCCATGAAGCATGGCAACGCCCTTGCGTCCTTTCTCAATGCAGTACTGATAGGCGATTTTCTGACTTCCGCCGTAACCTTCGTTTCGATGATTGCGCGCGATCTTCAGATTTGCGATCCCCTGCGCGTCTTTGCATTGCAGGGCAACGAGGTGGGTGTCGTCCGGGCTGGCGTTGTCGACGACCAGAATCTCCGCCACATTGCTCTTGATGTCCGCCGGAATGCGGGACAGCAGTCGGGGCAACGTGAGGGCCGCATTGTAAGCCGGAATATAGACCGAAAACTCGTTTAACATGAAACTCTCTTTAGTCCTTCTTGCAGCGAAATGGAAGGGCTCCAGCCTGGCAGGGGCGAGTCGAAACGCCAGTCCTTGAAAAACTCCCGGGCGCGGTAAGGGCGACCGCCCCATCTCACAGGGACAGTCAGCTTCGTGCTTTCCTCGAATGCGGCGACCAGCCCCTGCAAGGAAATCAGCCGCCCGGAGGAAACCGAAAAAGAAACCTGGCCCCCGGAAGGCGTGGAGACAAGCTGCGCGAGAGCAACCTCGAGCGCGCGAACCGCGTCGTCCACGTAAATCAAGTCCACGAGCTGTTCGCCAGGCGAGAGCAGGAGCTCGCGACTCTCACGGGCGGAACGCAGCAGCAGGCTGATGATCTTGTTTCGCGGGTCATTGGGTCCGTAAACACCTCCAAGCTTTAACGTGATTGCCGCCATTCCGCGGGCCTCGCAGTAGTATTGGAGAATGTCTTCAAATGCCTTCTTAGTTGCGGCATAGAGCGATACCGGGGAGTAGGCTCTGCCTTCGAAATGCTGCCAGAAACTACCCACGTTCAAAAACTGGGTAACTCCCGCAAGCGACGCGGCCTCTGCTATCCGGGTTCCAAATTCAAGGTTACTCAACAGGAGTGGTTCAATGCAGTCTGGCGTGTGCTCCGCCACGAAATGGGTCGCCAGGTGGGCGATGCGGGTCACCCCTTGTTCCCGAAGCGCTTGGGCGATCGCCGGGATGCTGTCATCCGTCGAAATGATGGTTGCTTCATCGAGCACGGGAAGATTGCCTTCGGGGCCTCGCCGGGCCAGACCAACGACTGGGCCCTGGGCGCTCAGGACTCGGAGTAGATGGCTACCCAAGTAGCCCGTGGCTCCCGTGATGGCCGTCGTTTGCGCTTTCATCAAAACGGACTTTTAAAATCGCCCCAGGAGGGGAAGTTTTTGTCCCTCGCAGAGAGCGCCGAGGGAGGGAGGGGCCAAGGGATGGACTCAACCGAGTCCCAACGAATGCCTTGGTCGCAGGAGGGATCATACTCTTCTGTTGTCAGATAGAGAAGGGCCGTTGAATCTTCGAGCGCCTGCAGCCCGTGAGCGCAGCCCTTTGGAATAAACAGCCCCTGTGGGGACTTCCCGTCGAGAAGGCAAGACGCCCACTTCCCGTAACTGGGAGAACCCTTGCGCATGTCGAAAACGACGTCAAAAGTCAGCCCAGACAAGCCGATCACGATCTTGTCGTGATCCTTCGGAGGCACCTGGAAATGCAGCCCACGCAGCGCGCCCTTCCGAGAAACCGAATAGAAGCTTTCTTTCGGCTGAAAGTCGAGGTCCTTGGACCGAAATGCGCTGAGTTGAAAAATTTTGAGGAAGCTCCCGCGGGGGTCAAGTGATTGAGTCAGATCGAAGCTGAAGCAACCATCGATGCCAGTATCCCGGGAGCGCATCCTCAGCTCGTAACGTCAATACCGGTGAAAATCAAGATCGGTTCCGCGCGACCAACTTGCACTCGCACCGAACCACTTCGAAGAATTTTTTTCCACCCGATGCGAAGTCGCCCATACTCTCGCAACGGGAATCGACACCACGGTCTCGAAGACTTCTCCGCGCCTGGTCCAGCGTGGTCCGGTCATCGCTCATGACGATCAGGGGCTGCCTCACCAGCTGCTCCGGCATGATCGTGGGATGCTCACCAATCTGAATGTCGAGTTGAGGATAATGCTCATTGTAGACGCGCAGCTGCCAAAAATGAGAAACGCTCGCAAGCATCACGCGAGGGGACTTTTCCCCTGCGGAGTCATACCAGAGAAAGCCTTTTCGCTCGGGATCCACCCGCTCCATCATTTTCAGCCAGTCCATGGAAAGCTGCATGGCCACCTGCCGGGTCGGCACGTCGGCGGTGCGCCCCCTCTCCGGAAAAAGCTCATCCGCCAGTTGCGGGTTGCGATTGATCATCATAACCAGCGAAGCAATGGCCGCCAGGGCAAGCGCAGGCTTTCGGAGGAGGATCAGGCCCGCCATGACGACCGCCACGAGAAGTGCCGTCCAGGGTCGCGCTTCGGCCATGAAGAACGTATGGCGTGGTGTGATGGTCGAGTACCAGAACCAAGCTAAATTAAGGGCGGCCAAAAGAATCGCGCCCCGGCCGAAAGCCTTTCGCGAAAGTCCGTCGGCCCAAGGGCGAATGAGTACGCCTGCCATCGCCACGAAGGTCAGAGGAAGTGTTTGGCTAAAGTAATATGGGTCGGAAACGGACGCCTGGTTTCGCGCGACCTGGAGATAGATCAGCATCGCCAGACCGGAAAGGCTTCCCATGGCGATCACAAGCGGCATCCCGCGCACAAGCTCGCGGGTTCGCCGATGGAGACAGAGCGCGGCGAGGGATGCGAGCGTGTAGATCGGAATCGCCAGCCAATCCTTGGCGTAGCTGATTGAGCTCGATGCGCGGCCAGTGCTCAAATACCGGGTCACCTTGTCGAAGGTTCCCTGGAAATAGACGAAATTTCCCGTATAGGTGAAGTGGGTCGCGCAAAGCAGCAGAACGCCCGAAATGAAGCCGAGGGTCGGAAATAGCGTATTCTTCACGGCGGTGACCTGGAATCGTCCGTCCTTCAGCCGGCGCTTGCCCAGATAAAGCACGGCGAGCGGGACGCAGTAGACGCTGCTTAAAAACGCGGTCGACACACACATCGCGAACGCAACCCCGGCCAGAAACAGCCAGCGCCGCTCGCGCGCTGCTTCTGTCACAGGCCTGGGCAAGTCTTCCTTCGCCACCGACCCGAGCATGAGAAAAATCGTGAGCAGGTAATAGATCATTACATTGCCCAGGGCGTAATCCGATCCCGTCGCGGACAAAAAGTCTTTGCTCGCCAAGAAAAGCGTGGTCGTCAGAACAGCTGATCGGGTTCCAAATTCTCGTTCAACCGTCCTAAACATCAGTTGTCCAGCGAGGACAAAGCAACCCCATCGGTAAATGAAATTGGCGACAAATGGGCTGAAAAGAGCGTAAAGCGGTGCGGGCGGTAGAAGCATCGGAAGGAGGTCGCCCAGGGGATGCTCCGGATAGACCTGGCGCATATGGATCGGATGAATCTTAGCCCCAAGATATGCCCAACCATCGACCCAGCCCGTGGCATTGTAAATCCACTCGGAATTTAAAAGGACCGAGCAGACAAAGACAGCCGTCAGGATCAGCGGGAGCTGAAAGCGAATCGCGAATTGACGCATGCCCATTCCTTACCAGTAGTGCGGCTGACACTCAATTTACTAAAAACACACACTTCGGGCAGGGGGTCCCCGCCGCGGCTTTTTTTGATACCCCGACGCGCATTGCTGTCTCTGACCGAATATGCGATGAATGAGGCATGCGCTTTCTTCTTCCGGCCCTTGTTATGTCAGTGTTTCTTGTCGCTCCGGCACACGCTGCTCCCATCGTGCTGGACCGCCTCGAGGCCTCCGTCAACTCCGGGCTCGTGATGCTCTCGGACGTCAACAAGTTCAGACATACCACCAAGCTCCGCCTCCAGATCGATCCGCTCTTTAAGGGCACTTCGGTCGCGAGCGCCGGCGAGAAGGCTCCCCTCAACGAGATCGTCGAGTTCCTGATCGATGAACGCATGATCCTCCAGAAGTTCCCAATAGCTGACTCGGAAGTCGAGCAGCGGATCAACAACATCCAAGCCGAGAATCACATCGACCGCAACTCTTTGAAGTCCGCGATCGCCCACGAGGGCTTTTCCTTCGACGACTACTTCGAGATGATCCGGGTCGGCTGGAGCAAGAAAAGCCTGATTTCCAACGAGATCCAGGCCAAGGTCAACATCTCCGACGACGACGTGAAGAACTTCTACTTCAACAATTACACGAAGAGCTCATCGACGCCGCTCTCTTACCACCTCAAGATCATCTCGGTCTCCAACAACAACTTCAAGACGCCTCAGGCCGCCAAGGAAACCGCGCTACGCGCGATCAAGGCGCTGAAGTCGGGCGATACTTTTGAGGAAGTCGCACAGCGTTTCAGCGATCACCCGTCTGCGAGTTCCGGCGGGGACCTGGGCACCGTACAGGAAGACCAGGTCGCGCCCGCGGTTCGCGATCAGGTCAAAAAGATGGAGATCGGCAAAACGAGCGATCTACTGGGTGGGCCCTCCACTGGCGGGTATTTCATCCTTAAGTTGATCGACGTGAACTCCGGCGACAAGGACCGCTTCGACAAGATGAAGGAGCAGATCCGCGAGCAGCTTTACGCGGCCGAGTACCAACATCAAGTCTCGCTCTGGCTTGAGCGCCAACGCCAGAGCTCGTACATCCACCGGGCCGGCGAGAACACCCTGACCGGTGTTCCCACGAGCCCGCAGAATCCCTGAGCCGCGCTTGAGCTTTTCACCGCAGCTGATTGTCACGCCTGGAGACCCCGCGGGCGTCGGCCCGGAGATCGTCTGGAAGACCGTGCGCGAGGGCGCCTTCCAGAGAAAGGGCGTCCGCATTCTCTGCGTCGGCGCGCGCGAGCCGTTTGACCGCCTGGGCGCACCCGTCATCGAGATCGAAAACGCGGAAGCGTGGCTGTCGACAGTAAATAAAGCGCCGGCCAAACGGGCGAAACCCGAGATCCAAATCCTCGCCGCACCTTCGCGCCTGCCTTCGGCTCTCGCCGTGAAACGTTCCGCAAAGAGCGCCGCGCTCGCCGGGTTTCAAAGCGGTTGGTCCATCACCCAGGCCGTGGGCCTGGTTCGAGCGCTGGAGAAGAGCGGTCGGCCCGCTGCGCTGGTCACGGGCCCAATCAGCAAGGCGCGGCTCAACCTGGGTGGGTTTCCCTTCCCGGGACATACCGAACTACTGGCGCATCTGTGCCGTGCACCGAACGTTCGCATGATGCTGGCAAACGACATGCTTCGAATTACGCTGGTGACTACGCACCTGTCCTTGAGGGACGTTCCCCGAAGCGTAACCGGCGCGCGCATCGAATCCACGCTTGCCCAAACCGCCTCCCATCTGCGGGAGTGGTGGGGAATCGCAAGGCCGCGGATTGGCGTCACCGCTCTCAACCCGCATGCGGGCGAGGCGGGGCTTTTCGGCCTCGAGGAGATCCGTGTGATTGCTCCCGCGCTTGCGCGTTTTCGCAAGCGGTTCGGGAATGCTTGTGAGATCGTCGGGCCGCTGCCCGCTGACACGCTCTTTGCGAACAACTCCATCGCGAAACCCGCCCAGCGATTTGACGCGGTTGTTTGCATGTACCACGACCAGGGCCTCATTCCGGTCAAGCTTCTTGATTTCAGGCGCACCGTTAATATAACTTTGGGCCTGCCGATCGTGCGCACCTCCGTGGATCACGGTGTCGCTTTCGATATCGCTGGCCTTGGCCGCGCGGATCCCACCAGTCTTCAGTCCGCTATGGCGCTGGCTATCGATATTCTGTCCAAACGAAACCGAGGAGAGCCCTAATGAACTTCGAGATCAAGCCGTCCATCTTCAGGGAATATGACATCCGCGGAATCGCTGGCAAGGAGCTCTCGCCCGAGTTCGCGCGCTGCCTCGGCCAGGCTTATTCGGTTTTTCTAAGAAGCCACACAGCCGGCAAGAAAGATCTCACCGTCACGCTTGGCCGCGACTGCCGCCTCACCGGTGAAAGCTACGCTAACGCGCTCTGCGAGGGCATCCGGAGCACCGGCATCCACGTGATCCGCCTGGGCGTCTGCCCCACTCCTCTCACCTACTTCTCGATCTTCCATCTAGAGACCGACGGTGGCGTGATGGTCACGGGCTCCCATAACCCGGCCGACTACAACGGATTCAAGATCTGCGTGGGCAAGGATACAATCCACGGCACCGAGATCCAAGAGCTTCGCAAGATCATGGAGAAAATCGTGAAAGAGCCTCTTCCCGCGGTCACTCCAGGCTCCGTAAAAGACTACGAGATCATCCCGCCTTATATCGACCATCTCGTCAAGAACGCGAAGCCTCTCAAGAACAAGAAGATCGTGCTCGACGCCGGCAACGGCACGGCCGCAACGGTCGCGCCTGAGCTCTTCCAGCGCCTCGGCGCAACCGGAATCCCGCTTTTCTGCGAGCTCGACGGCCGCTTTCCGAACCATCATCCCGACCCGACCGTCGCCGAGAACCTCAAACAACTCATCGACGTGGTCCTCAAGGAGAAAGCCGATTTCGGCATCGCATTCGACGGTGACTCCGACCGCATCGGCGTGGTCGACGAGAAGGGTCAGATCCTCTTCGGCGACGAGCTGATGATTCTCTATTCCCGCTCGATTCTCAAGACCAACCCCGGCGCGACGATCATCTCGGAAGTGAAGTCGAGCCACAAACTCTACAACGACATCGCTGAAAAAGGCGGCAAGCCCATCATGTGGAAGACCGGCCATTCGCTCATCAAGGCCAAGATGAAGGAAACGAAGGCGGCGCTCGCGGGCGAGATGTCCGGTCACATCTTCTTCGCCGACCGCTATTTCGGATTCGACGACGCCCTCTATGCCGCTCTCCGAGTCTACGAGATCGCGTCTGATCACCCGGCTCCGTTCTCGACGCTACTCCAAGATCTCCCAAAGACCGTGTCCACCCCAGAAATCCGGGTCGAATGCGAGGAAGACAAGAAGTTCCGCCTGGTCGAGGAGACCAAATCCCGCTTGCGTGCGCAGAACCTCAAGATCAATGACATCGACGGCGTGCGCGTCGACTTCGGCGACGGCTGGGGCCTCGTTCGCGCTTCGAACACGCAGCCCGTGCTGGTGCTTCGCTTCGAGGCGACGACGCAAAAGCGTCTGGAAGAGCTTCGCGCTGTGGTCGAAGGCTCGCTTCAAGAGGCCGCGAAGGCCGTCGGACATGCGCCGCTCGACACCGCCCACTCGGCCGGGCACTGAATAGAAAACGACCAGGAGCTGAATGGCAACGAAGTCCACCTCGCACTCGAAGCCCAAAAAAAGCGGGAACGGCCATTCGAATGGGAAATCCCCGGCCGCAGACGTGGACTTGCAGACCATCAGCTTCGTTCCCGCCGTTGGCGCGAACGCGTCGAATGATGAAGCCATCGTCGTCACGGGTGCAAAGGCCCATAACCTTAAGAACATCTCGGCCTATATTCCTCGCGACCAACTGACCGTCCTGACCGGCCCCTCGGGCTCGGGCAAGTCGTCCCTGGCATTTGACACGATCTACGCCGAAGGGCAGCGCCGTTACGTAGAAAGTCTCTCAGCTTACGCGCGGCAGTTCCTCGAGCAGCTCGGCAAGCCGGACGTCGAATCCATCACGGGGTTGAGTCCGACGATCTCGATCGAGCAGCGAACGACGAGCTATAACCCCCGCTCGACCGTCGGCACCGTCACCGAGATCTACGATTACCTGCGGCTGCTTTACTCGCGGATCGCCAAGCCCTTCTGCTGGAATTGCAGCAAACCCATCCGTTCGCAGTCCCCGCAGCAGATTGTCGACCACATCCTTTCCATGGCCGAAGGCTCGCGTCTTGCGATTCTTGCCCCCATCATCCGGGGCCGCAAGGGCGAGCACCAGAAAGAGCTTCACCAGCTCCGCACCCGCGGCTTCGTGCGCGTCCGCATCGACGGCGCGGTGCTCGAGCTCGCCGAAGAAGTCGTGCTCGACAAGAACAAGAAGCATGACATCGAAGTTTACATCGACCGCCTCATCATTAAGGGCGACATGGGGACCTTATCCACCCGGGTGAGCGAGTCCGTCGATCTCGCTCTGAAGATGGGCGAAGGGATGCTGGTAGTAGAGACGACCGAGGGCGGAAAGACGAGCGAGCAGCTCTTCTCCGAGAAGTTCGCATGCCCCGACTGCAAGATCAGCTATCCGTCTCCAGAGCCAAGGACCTTCTCGTTTAATAGCCCCATGGGCGCATGTCCCGAGTGCGACGGCTTAGGAGTCGAGCAGAAAGAGGAAGCGAACGAGGAAGAAGAAGACGACGAGGGCCGCGAAGGCTCGAGCGACGAGCTCCGGATATCCAGCGACCTCACGCTGGAAGCCGTGCCCTGCCCGCTTTGCAGGGGCGCGCGCCTCCGCAAGGAGAGTCTCCACTTTCTTTTGAATGAATGCAGCATCGCGCAGCTTTGCGATCTTTCGATCGGCGATCTGGGCTCCTTCTTCACGGGCCTGCCGCTCTCGGACCGCGAACACCTGATTGCCGACCGAATCTTGAAAGAAATCCGCGAACGGTTGAAGTTCCTGAACGAGGTCGGAGTGAACTACCTTTCGCTTGCCCGCCCCGCGCAGACGCTTTCAGGTGGCGAGGCCCAGCGCATCCGGCTCGCAACCCAGATTGGAAGCTCGCTGGTTGGCGTGATCTACGTTCTCGATGAACCCTCGATCGGCCTTCACCAGCGCGACAACGATAAGCTGATCAAGACCCTCGAGCGTCTGCGTGACCTGGGCAACACGGTCCTTGTCGTCGAACACGACCGCGACACCATTGAACGCGCCGACTGGGTGCTTGACCTCGGGCCCGGCGCCGGCACACAGGGTGGCGAGGTCGTCGTTCAAGGCACGATCAACGACATATTAAGCTCGCAGCACAGCCTTACAGGCAAGTATCTGCGCGGTGATCTCGAGATCGCGGTTCCTAAAGTCCGCCGGCCCTGGACGAAGGACCGGGCTATCCGGATTGAAGGCGCGAGTCTCAACAACCTGAAGAACGTCACGGTGGACTTTCCCCTCGGGGTCTTTACGTGCGTCACCGGCGTCTCGGGCTCCGGCAAGAGTACCTTGATCATCGACACCCTCTACCGCATGCTCGTTAACGCACTTTATAAGGTTGACGCCGGCCACGTCGCGATCAAAAAAATCACGGGCCTCGAGCACGCTGATAAGGTGATCGATATCGACCAAAGCCCGATCGGCAAGACCCCGCGCTCCAACCCCGCCACCTATACCGGCCTTTTTAGCCTGATTCGCGATCTTTTCGCGCAACTGCCCGAGAGTCAGGTCCGGGGCTACGGCCCGGGCCGCTACTCCTTCAATGTCAAAGGTGGTCGCTGCGAGGTTTGCCAGGGCGACGGCCTGACGAAGATCGAGATGCACTTCCTGCCGGATGTCTTCGTCCGTTGTGACATCTGCAAAGGCCGGCGTTACAACCGCGAGACGCTTGAGGTCCGTTACAAGGGAAAGAACATCGCGGACGTGCTCGAGATGACCGCAGCCGACGCCTTTCCGTTCTTCGAAGCCATCCCAAAGATCTACGACAAACTGAAGATCCTGAACGACGTCGGCCTGGGCTATCTGCATCTCGGCCAGTCTTCCACCACCCTCTCGGGCGGCGAAGCGCAGAGAATCAAGCTCTCCAGGGAGCTCTCCAAGCGCAGTACCGGACGTACAATCTATATTCTCGACGAGCCCTCGACGGGGCTTCACTTCGAGGACATCAACAAGCTTCTGGCGATCCTTCAGGCCCTGGCCGATCAGGGCAATACCGTGATCGTGATCGAACACAATCTCGACATCATTAAGGTGGCCGATTATTTGATCGACATGGGCCCGGAAGGCGGCGCGGGCGGGGGGCGAGTCGTCGCCGCAGGCACTCCGGAAGAGGTCGCCGAAAACCCGGAGAGCATCACTGGTCAATATCTAAAGCCGTATCTCGCGCCGAAAGGCAGAAGCAAGAAGGCCTCCGCGACCCCGAAGGATTCCGCGAAGGCCCTCTAGTTTTTTAGATCACTCGGATTCGATCAGGTGCCGTGCGGGACGGCGGCCGTGAGGATGTTCGTGGCATTCGTGAATGGAACCGTTTGTGTTTCCACTGTAATACTAGCTCCGGAAAGCTCGCTTCCATTGGTCCCGACCACGGTCATTAAGTCGTTGAAGACTCCGCCCACCGTGCTGGCCGCCGTTCCAGCCGTGTCCGCTCCCGTGAGTGTGCAGGCTAGAGAGTTGTCTGTGGATATGTTCCCGGTATCGATGCTCACGCAGCCCTTGTAGTTGTTGTTGTGAACAGCCGGGTCAGCGGCCCCATCGACGCTAGTCAGGCCGAAGCCCAAGATCTTGGCTGAGAACGCAACGGTCGAACCCGCCGTCTGTGGCTTTCCATGCAGAGTGAATAGAATGCGGCTTCGGCTTGGAGTTGCTTGGAAGTCAAACGAGGAACCGACGACCACGCCGTCATCGGCCGCAGCGTCGTAGAAGAGCCGATGCCATTCGCCACCGCCGCTTGCGCCGCTGCTGCTGCGAGAAACGTACTCGGCCCGAACGTCGCCAGTTGTGCGATTAAGCGCCATCAGTACGCGGCTGGTGCTCTCAAAGCTCGCGAAGTTGAAGGTCGTAGCGCTCAAGCGAAGAAAGGTCGTGATTGTGCCCCCGCCGCCCGGGAGAGTGAGTACGAGTTTGCGATCATAGTTGGTCGTGTCCGTGGTTGCAGTGACCGTTGCGCTCGCAGTCTGGTCGAGCATGCTCGTGAGATCCGAAGCTTTAAAATTGCAATACGTGGTCAGAAGCGTGTTGGTCGCAGCGTCGAAAGTCAGAGAATGCGTGCCTACGTTCGGGATACCATCCGTATTTGGAATCGCGACGGCCATTGCACAACCTTGTGCGAGCGCGCTCTTGATGCGGCCGAAGACGCTAATGTCGGAGCCATTGTCGCGACGGGCGTTGCCGTCCAAGAGAAAGCCCATGTAAAATTTCAGGCCTACGGCTCCGGTCGAGCAATGCACGTCGCTTGCGCCGCCGCTACAGCGTGGGTCCGCCATCCAGGCCGAGGTGTCGGGCCAGATCGTCGCGAGCGTCGTTCCGGCAGTTCGCGTCTGCACTTGGTCGGGATCGATCGACAGGCTCATCAGGCTAGTAGCCGGATCCGGCATGATGGTATCGAGCTTCGAGACAGCCGTGGTCACGCTCGCGAACGCGACGCCATTGGCGTTTTGGGCGGCCGCTGCGGCCGGGGCCTTCGCACACCCATTTAAACCTGCGCAGAGCGCAATAAGGCCAAAAACAGTAAAGCATTTCATTTGGAAAGTCCTCCGTGACTTGTTTATAGAGATTAGAGCGCGCGCTAGGGTCGAGGTCAATCCTAAAGCCGGTCTAGCCTATTTGAGCGGGGCTGGTCAGAGCGCAGCTTAAAGCGGGAAACTCACACCGAAGGTCGGCAAGAATGCGAACAGGCCGGCGTAGGTGCCGAACATGGTCTCTGCATAAAAAAGATGCCCGCTGTCCCCTCCAAAGCGTAGGCCTGGGCGAACAAGAAAAACGAAATCCGTCGAGCTCGCGGAGGCTGAACCTAGCGTCGTGCCGCTGGCGGTAGTGCCGGAGACAGACGCGGAAGTAAAGCTGAGACCCATTGCGGCGCCTGCATAGAGAGAGACGCCCTTCCAGAACTGAGCATTGGCGGGAAGCGTGTAGAGGCCGGCGGCCAGTATGGGGAAAGAGTTCGTCGAGACGCTAAGTCCCGAGTAACCGCTTCCCTGGCTGAAATGATAGAAGCCAGTCTCAGGTCCGATCGAAAGACCGGGGACAGCTGAGAAGTGAAACATCAACTGGGCTTCAATCCCGAAAACAAAATTGCCGCCGATGAAACCCAAGACCGCGCCTCCACCCAGCTCTGGCCTTTGGCTTGTGTGGCCGGCGGACTCGGCCGAGAAGGAAGCATTGCCAGACGTGGACCCAGAGTTCGGGGTGGCTTCAGTGGTGTGATGTTTCTTCGCGGTCTTCTTCTTGACCGGGGCAGGGTCGGCCGCATTTGCGGAACCAACAACGAGAACGAGGGCGCTGAGCGCGAAGATGGCTTTCATCGTGAATTTGTTTTTCATATGGGCTGGGCCTTTCAGTAAGAATCCCTGCTGGGGGTGGGTGGTGCTCTTGAATTAATACGAAAACACCGGGCCGGGTAACCCCGGCCCGGCATTCTCCGTGCCTAAGTTCTAGTTCGCGAGAATCAGATCTTGATCTTTACGAAGGCGATCACGAATGCGTAGAGGACGAGCGACTCGATGAGCGCAAGGCCAATGATCATTGGAACGAAGATCTTGCCCTGGGCGGCGGGGTTGCGGGCGATGCCTTCGAGGGCGGCTGCGGCCGTCTTGCCCTGAGCGAGAGCCCCACCGAATGCGGCGATGCCGATCGCGAGAGCGGCTGCGAGCGAAGACCAGGAGTCGCCGCCAGCGGCGTTGAATTCAGCGGCCATGGCGGCGGAACTGAACAGGGAGACCACGAGAACGGTGAGAACCATCAGGGATTTGCGGAACGTCATTTGTGTACTGTCCTTTAAGAACCTTGCGACTTTAATCTCGCCATCCGGGTCTAACCCGGTCGGCTAATCAACCTTGATAAGCGCTGCCGGGCAAGGACCGGCAAAGACCTTAATGGTCGTGCGCCGTCGAGACGGAAATGTAGACCATCGTCAGCAAACAGAAGACGAAGGCCTGCAGGAAGGCGACAAACACTCCCAATCCGTAAAAAATGATCGGGAGGAAATAGGGAATCAGTCCGCTGAAAACGCCGAGAACGACGTGGTCACCCTCGATGTTCCAGCGCAATCGAAGTGCGAGCGAAAGCGGGCGAAAGAGATGACCGGCCAGCTCCACCACGAGCATGAGGGGCGCAAGCCAGAGCACGGGCCCGAAGAAGTGCTTCACGTACTTGAGGCCATTGGCCCGAAGTCCCGCGTAATTATAGTAGATGAACACGAAGACGCCCAAGGCGAGCGTCGTGTTGAGGTTGTTGGTGGGTGGCAAGATCCCTGGAATGAGGCCGATAATATTGCAGGTGAAGATGAAAACGAAGAGCGTTCCGACAATCGGGAAATAGGTGGGGGCGTCGTGGTGTCCGATTACAGACTGCGTCAGCTTAAAGAGCGCTTCGGCGACGATTTCGAAGAAGTTTTTGTAGGTGAGCTTGGGGTCGGGGATCAGGCCGCCGTCGGTGCCCTTCATGGCCCCCATCAGATGGGTGCGCGCCACCGCCGTCGTCAGGATCAGCAAGCCCACGATGAACACGGTCATCACGACGTGGTTAGGGTAATGCTCCAGCCCCGGGATCAGCGACAGCCAATTAAAACCATGCTCTTCATGCATGCTGGAATTCCTCGGGACTCAACCAGCTCCAAGTGAGGCCGCTCAAGAGCGGAACCACTCCTAACGTTCCAAACCCCAGCAAGATCGCGAGGCGTGGAACGGAGGCTGATTTGACCAAAATAGCGTTTAAAATCAAAAAGCAAGCTAGCTTAATCAAGATCCAAACGGAAGTCTGAACTAAATGACTCAGGCGATTTACGACCGGTCCTGAGGCCAAATTAAGCACTCCTGCGAGTAGCTTTCCGAGAGCAATCAAGCCGAGCGTGCAAAGTGCCCAGATGCCGATCGTCCAGCCGGCCTCCTGCGGAAACAAACTTTGTCCGTGTCCGTAGCAAACACTCACGGCGATCAAGAGCCAAAGCGCGGCAGCGCCGAAGAGGTTTCGGTAGATGGGGTGATTGAACAAGTCGGGAGCATTTTTCATAACTGTTTACTTCGTCGACACAAACTGAACATAGAGGCGGTACATCGCCAAAAAAAAGCCCGCGAGGGTCAGGGTGAGCAGAAACCACCAGGGAAACCCCAGCTTGGCCCAGCCCAGGTAACCCAGTCCAATGCCTGCCCCTGTGAAACCGATCAGATCCGCCAGCACCGCCGAATAAATCGCCATGCTCTTCGTCCAGTTGCTGCGGTCTTGCTCTTTTTCAGACGGGGTTTGTTGCGGGTTATCATGATTGTCGGGGGTCATCAACGACTTCTCTGAGCTTTCCGCTCGCGGATTCGGGTCAATTTAATCTGAATGACTTTCGGTGACGGGTAGGAATTTTTCAACTCCTCATAGGTTTGGTATGCCGCATCAAGTTGCCCGAGTTCCTCGAGACAGTTTGCGACTCCAAAGCGCGCCTGCGGGCCGAGGTCGCTTTTGGGGAAAAGTCGCAGAAATCGCTGAAATGCCGAGATCGCTTCCTGATAGGTCGCTGCGCCCGCGCCCGCGCCTGTGACGGATTGTTCCCCCCGGGTGAAGTAGGCGACGCCAATCTCGAACGCGGCCCTCTCGGCCCAAGGGGACCCGGAGAACTGCGTAAGCACCTCGCGGTAAGTTGCGATCGCGTCCTCGAACTGCCCCACGAAAAACTGGCACTTTCCGATTGTGAAGAGAAACTCGGGTCGCTCCGGCGCTTCGGGTCGCTGCTTCAGAAGCCCCCGATAGTGCTGGATGGCCCGGTCATGCTGTTCGAGTTTTAGGTAAAGGATCTCGCCGATCTGCTTTTGCGCATCCCAGCTCGCGCTAGCGTCACTCGTCTGGGAAACAAAGCGGCGGAAACTCTTGATCGATTTCTCGTGCTCTCCCAAAAACAGCGTCTGCGTCGCGGCGGCCCGGTAAAGTGACTGCAAACCAAGCTTCCCTTTCGGGTCCCCTGCAGCGGCTTTCTCGAACTCCGAAACGGCCGCTCGGTAATTTCCTTCGCTCCAGAACTTCTCGGCTAGCACGTAGTGACGCTTGGCCGTGTTGATGCTGCATCCGGCACCCAGCACGAGCGCGAACGTCGCCAACAGGGCTGGCAAAAACGCTCGCGCCTTAATGCGCGTTTTCGGGGGTGCCATCAGTGGGCGGGGCGGCGGACGACGCTTCCGGCGTCTCGCCGGGGGCTTCGACCATGTATTCAAACGAGCTGACTTTCTCGCCAGGCGAGAGATTCATCACGCGCACGCCTTGTGCGTTTCTGCCTTGCTCAGAGATCTCGCCAACGTGGACGCGGATCATTTGGCCCTTGTTGGAAACGAGCATGACATTATCCTTCGGGACCACCTGGCGTGCGCCCATCACGAAGCCGTTTCGATCGGTCGTCTTAGCGGTGATGATGCCCTTGCCGCCGCGGGTCTGTACGCGGTAGTCCGCGACAGGCGTTCTCTTCCCGTAACCGCTTTCGGTGATCGTCAGGATTTCGAAGCCGCTTGCAACGATTGCCTGGCCTTCAGGGGTCGCTGTCGCGGCGTCAAGCACTTCCATCGCCACGAGGCGGTCACCTTCGTCGAGGCTCATGCCGATCACGCCGCGGGCTCCGCGGCCCATGGGCCGCACGTCCTCTTCGGAAAATCGGATGCTCATCCCGTCTTTCGAGCAGAGAAACACGTCTTTCTTGCCGTCGGTGATGCGCGCTCCGACCAGCTCGTCGCCTTCGTCGGTCGAGATGGCCATGATCCCCGAGACACGGGTGTTCTTGAAGTCGCTGAGCGCCGTCTTCTTGATGATGCCCGCACGCGTGACTAGCATCACGTATTCGTTCTCTGTGAATTCCTTCATCGGGATGATCGCCTTGATCTTCTCGCCCTGCTGAAGCGCGATCAGGTTGACGATGGCTTTTCCGCGCGCAATGCGAGTCGCCTCTGGCACCTTGTAGACCTTGAGCAGGTACAGCCGCCCCTTGTCGGTAAAGCACATGAGATAAGCGAGCGTGTTCGTGCGGTAGATCGCGGTGACGAAGTCCTCGTCGCCCGTCTGCACTGCCTTGACGCCCTTGCCGCCTCGATGTTGGACACGGAACTGCTTCGGGTCGGCGCGCTTAATGTAGCCGGTGTGTGTGATCGACACGAGAGTTTCCTCGTCGGAGATCAGATCCTCGATGCCCATCTCACTTAGCTCGCCAACGACGATCTCGGTGCGGCGCTCGTCGCCGTACTTCTCCTTGATGTCGACTAGTTCTTTCTTAATGACCGCGAAGACCAGGGATTCGCTTCCGAGAATCCGCTTGAGGTCCTCAATCAGGGCCAAGACCAGGTTGTACTCGTCGATGATCTTGTCGCGCTCCAGGCCGGTCAGGCGCTGGAGACGCATGTCCAGAATCGCCTGCGACTGAAGCTCGGAAAAGCTGAATCGGGCCATGAGGCCCAGGCGGGCGTCGTCCGGGTTCTTCGCGGCCTTGATGAGCGTAATCACTTCGTCGATGTTCTCGACCGCGCGCTTCAGGCCTTCCAGGATGTGCGCGCGGGCTTCGGCTTTCTTCAGCTCGAAAACGGTCCGGCGGACGACGATCTCCTTGCGGTGCTCGATGAAAGCCCAAAGCATGTCGCGCAGGTTAAAGAGCTTCGGGCGATGCTGATGGATTGCGAGCAGATTAATCCCGAAGTTGTCCTGAAGCTGAGTCAGCTTGTAGAGCTGGTTCAGGATGACGCTCGAGTTCTCGTTCTTCCTGATCTCGATCACAACCCGCATTCCCGTCCGGTCGGACTCGTCGCGCAGGTCGGAGATGCCTTCGATGCGCTTGTCTCGGACGAGTTCGGCGATCTTCTCGATGAGCTTCGCCTTGTTCACCTGGTAGGGCAGCTCGGTGACAATGATGCGGTCGCGGTCTTTGACTGTCTCAATCTCGGCCTTGGCGCGCATCGTGATCGAGCCGCGTCCCGTGCGATACGCTTCCTTGATCCCGCCGCCGCCGAAGATATAGCCTGCGGTCGGGAAGTCCGGGCCCTTGACGTATTGGAGCATCGCGTCCGTGTCGAGCGCAGGATTGTCGATCAGGGCTAAGGTCGCGTCGACAATCTCGCCCAGATTATGGGGAGGAATATTCGTCGCCATGCCGACCGCAATGCCGGTGCCGCCGTTGATGAGGAGATTGGGAATTCGCGCAGGCATGACGAGCGGCTCTTTCAAGCTGTCGTCGTAGTTGGGTCCGAAGTCGACCGTGTCCTTGTCCAGGTCGGCAAGGATCTCGTCGGTGATCTTATCCATGCGGATTTCCGTGTATCGCATCGCGGCCGCGCTATCGCCGTCGATGGATCCGAAATTGCCCTGTCCATCTACCAGCGGGTAACGGAGCGAAAAGTCCTGCGCCATGCGCACGATCGTGTCGTAAACAGCGGTGTCGCCGTGTGGATGGTACTTACCGATGACGTCGCCGACCACGCGAGCCGATTTCTTATAGGGCTTGTTGTGCGTGTTGCTCAAATCGTACATCGCGTAAAGCACGCGGCGATGAACCGGCTTCAAGCCGTCGCGCACGTCCGGCAGCGCGCGGCCCACGATCACGCTCATCGCGTAATCGAGGTAGGCGCCCCTCATCTCCTCTTCGATCGTAACGATCTGGATATTGTCGTGTGGGGGCGGTGGCGTCGTCGGGCTGTCGGTTGTCGGGGTCTGGCTCATGATCTATGTCCTTAGGGGCTGGATTACCAACGAATGATCGCCGAGGCCCAGGTGAAGCCGCTACCGAAGGCGGCGGATGCGACCAGCATCCCCGGCTTGAGCTTCCCTTCCTCAACCGCGTCGTGAAGACCGATCGGAATCGTCGCGGCCGTCGTGTTGCCATATTTATGGATCGTGTTGAAAACTTTACCTTCGGGGATCTCGAGCATCTTCGCGACCATCTCGTTGATCCGCAGATTAGCCTGATGGAAGACGAAAAGATCGATGTCCGAAACCTTGAGACCGTTCGCGTTCACGGCTTCCATAACCGCTTCGGGCATGCGCTTGGCCGCGTGCGAGAAAACCGTTTTTCCATTCATCTGGGGAAAGTGAAGGCCCTGGTCCAGGTGCTCGTGCGAGACTCGCGGGCCCTTGTTCGCGAGGCCCGGCGAGGGGATCCAAAGCTCGGCGGCGAAGCGGCCGTCGGCATGGAGATGGGTGGAGAGGATGCGCGAACCCTTCTCGCTGTCATCCGCCACGCCGATCACGACGGCCCCAGCGCCATCACCGAAGAGCACGCCGACGTCCCGCCCTTGCGGCGTGAGATTCAGCCCCTTGGAATGAATTTCCGCGCCAACGAGGAGTGCCTTTTTATAAGCGCCCGTCTTGATGAACTGGTCCGCGATCGAAAGACCGTAGAGAAAGCCCGAGCACTGCTGACGGACGTCGAGCGCCGGAATGCCCGGAATGCCGAGCTTGGCCTGGAGAAAGCAGGCGGAGCCGGGAAACTCGCGGTCCGGGCTCAGAGTGGCGAACAGGAGAAGGTCGATCTCTTCCTTTTTCACGTTCGCGTTCAAGAGCGCCAGATTGCACGCCTCGAGGGCGAGATCGCTCGTCGTCGTCTCAGAGTTTTTTTCGACCCAGTGGCGCTGGCGAATGCCCGTACGCTGGGTGATCCACTCGTCCGAGGTGTCCATCATCTGCGCGAGATCGTCATTCGTCCAGACTCGCGGGGGCAAGTAATTTCCGGTTCCAAGAATTCTGGAAGATTTCATATGTCGAGGTTCCTCACTCTAAGCGCATTTTCCTCGATGAACTGCCTGCGGGGCTCGACCTGGTCTCCCATGAGAACAGAAAAAATCCCATCGGCCGCGACGGCGTCATCAACGGAAACCCTCAGTAGCGTTCTGCGCGAGGGATCCATCGTGGTCTCCCAAAGCTGTTCCGGGTTCATTTCCCCGAGGCCCTTGTACCGCTGCACGCCCATGCCAGCTTTCGCGGTGTCGACTGCGCGCTGAGCGAGGTCTTCGGCACTCGCGAGCAGCTGATCCGGCTTGCCTTCGATCATCAGAGTGTAGGGGCCTTCGCCCATCGCCTGGGCGGCGGAGTAGTGCTTGGCGAGCTCTTCGTATTCGGGTGAATCCAGCGTGGCGAGATTAATCGGAGCGATGCGCTTGGAGCCGTGGATCACGTTCTCGATCGTTGCGAACCAGGCGCTGTGCTCAGCGTCCTGGGCGAGCTGGAATGAGAACGGGGCTTCTTTGACCAGGCACTCCTTGGCGATCTGGGTTAGCACGGCGTGGAACTTGTCTTTGTCCTTTAACGTTTGTGGGCCGACACCGTGTGCGACTAGGCCGCGGAGAATCTCAGGATGTAGTTTCTTCGCGAGTCGGTCGATCGCCTTCGTCAGGCGCGCCGCTGATTTGAGGGACGTCATGAGCTGGCTAGCCGGAATGGCCTTGCCGCCGGCCTTCACCTGGACGCCGTCCAGACCGCTCGAAAGCAAGTATTCGGAGAGCTCGAGCTCGTTCTTCAGATAGCGCTCTTTATTGCCCTTTTTGGCCTTATAAAGCGGCGGTTGGGCGATGTAGAGGTAGCCCTTGTCGACGATCAACGGCATTTGTCGGTAGAAGAACGTGAGCAAAAGCGTGCGAATATGCGCTCCGTCGACGTCTGCGTCCGTCATAATGATGACCTTATGGTAGCGGAGCTTGGAGATGTCGAAGTCGTCCTTGCCGATGCCCGCACCGAGGGCGGTGATTAGAACCCGAATTTCTTCAAAGCCCAGCACCTTGTCGAAGCGCGCCTTCTCGACGTTCAAGATCTTGCCCTTGAGAGGCAGAATCGCTTGGTTCTTTCGATCACGTCCCTGTTTGGCCGAACCGCCGGCCGAGTCGCCTTCGACGAGATAAAGCTCGCAGAGTGCGGGGTCCCGCTCCTGGCAATCGGCCATCTTGCCGGGCAGGCCGCCCCAATCGAGTGCCGTCTTTCTACGAGTCAAGTCCCGTGCTTTGCGAGCGGCGATGCGGGCGAGCGCCGAGTCGACGCCCTTCTGGACGATCTTCTTGGCGATCGACGGGTTCTGTTCGAGAAACGAAGTGAGCTTGTCGTAGACGACGCCGTTCACGAAACCCTCGACCTCGCTGTTGCCGAGTTTCGTCTTTGTCTGGCCTTCGAACTGGGGCTCGGGGATCTTGACCGAGATCACGCAGGCCATGCCTTCGCGGATGTCGTCGCCCTGCAGGCCCTCCTTCATGTTCTTGAGAAGTCCCGAATCTTGCGCGTACTTGTTGATTACGCGGGTGAGCGCGTTTCGGAAACCCGAGACGTGCGTGCCGCCCTCGGTCGTCGAGATGTTGTTCACGTAGGATGACACGGTCTCGACGTAAGAGTCGTTCCACTGCATGGCGACTTCGGCCTGCATCCCGTCCTTCGTGGCGACAATGAAAACGACCTGGTCGTGGAGCTTCGCCTTGGACTTGTTGATGTGCTCGACGAACTGGACGATCCCGCCCTCGTAGTGGAACTCCTGGAGCTTGGCCGCTTCCTGGCGCTCGTCGGTCAGCGCGATGTAGAGGCCGCTGTTCAGGAACGCGAGCTCACGAAGCCGGGTGGCCAGCGTCTCGGCGCTAAACTCGACCACTTCGAAGATTTCGGGATCGGGCTTGAAGGTCGTGAAAGTGCCGCGCTTGTCGGTGACGCCCACTTCCTTGAGCGGAGAAACGGTATCGCCCCGCTTGAAGCTGATCCGATAGACCTTGCCGGCCTGGCGCACTTCGACGTGCATGCTTTCAGAGAGCGCGTTGACGACGGCCGCGCCGACGCCGTGAAGGCCGCCTGAGACTTTGTAAGCGCCGCCCTCTTCGTTGAACTTGCCGCCCGCGTGGAGCTTCGTCATCACGACTTCGACCGCGGAGATCCCGGAGCTATGCATCCCGACCGGAATGCCTCGCCCGTCGTCCTCGACGCTGATGCTGTTGTCGACGTGGATCGTCACTTTGATGGCCTTCGCGTGGCCGGCCAGCGCCTCGTCGATCGAGTTATCGACGATTTCGTATACGCAGTGATGCAGGCCTCGCGTGCCGGTGTCGCCGATGTACATCCCGGGGCGCTTCCGGACGGCTTCGAGGCCTTCCAGAATTTTGATCTTATCGGCGGAATAATCGCTCGTTACGTTAGTGGCCGACTCGTTCGATTCCATGTCGCTGCTTCGCTTTCTGGGTAAATCTACTTCGCTTGCTCGGCGGCTCTCGAAATCTCGTCCGACCTTGAGGGCCGGACTGGTCACAACAGCGCGCTTGACGCATCTGCATTCGGGGCCACGACAGGAGCATCGAAAAGGTTTCCGTTAGAAACGTAAACGCGCTTACCGGAGGAGAAGTTGTTTTCAGTCGTCGTCACGAAGACCTGAAGGTCCGTCTCTTCCAGAAATCGCAACAAGAACGACCGGCGGTCGCGATCCAACTCGGAGGAGAAATCATCCAAGAGGAAAAGCGGCCGATGCCCGGTCTGATTCAGAAAAAGCTCCATCTCCGAAAGCTTGAGTGCGAGAAGGGCTGACCGCACTTCGCCTTGGGAACCATACCCCTTGAGGGGTTCATCTCCCAAAAAGAAGGACCAATCATCCCGATGGGGCCCGACCAGAGAGTGGCCGGTCCGCCATTCTGCGGACTCAAGAGTCGAGAGCTTCGTCCAAAAAACTTGTTCTAGCAGTTCTAGTGAAGGCTGGCCCGACTGTCCAGCTAAATGTACCGAATCTAACTTGTCGTTACCTATAGATAATTCTTGAAAACTGGGCACCCAAGAAGAGCTGTAAAAGACCTTAAGGGGGCGCTGCCGCGGCGCAATTTTATGCATGACATCATCCACCCTTGGCGCCAGGCGTTGAAGCCAGAAAAGTCGGGTCAATCCAATGAGGGCCGCGAGCACGCCAAGCTGTTCATTGAATCCACGGAGGATGTCTTTCAAATCCGGCGTCGGAAAGCCCTCGGCCGAGCGGAGAAGTGCGTTTTTTTGATCCAAGACCCGGTGGTATTTCTGAATGGTCTTCAGGTATTCCACGTCCTCGGCCGAAATGACCTGGTCGAGGTAACTGCGACGCGTGGAAGGGTCGCCACGAACGAGATCGTGGTCCGACGGATTGAAGATGACCGTATGAAAGCCCAGTTCGAAATTTCCGAATCTTTGGCTGAGGTATTGGGTTGAGCTGTGGAACGCCTTGCCGTTGACGAAGGCCGTTTTTTTTGCCCGCTTGGCAACGGGATCCGTCATCTGGAAAAAAACCCGGAGCTCCGTCTTCCAATCGAGCGAACCCGGCGAGTCCGCATAAAGCTCGCAGCTCACGTCCGCAGACTCCTGCCCCCGCAGAATCACCTCGGGGGCCTTGGCGCCCCGAAACGAACGTAGGGTGGCCAAGTATCCCAAAGCCTCAAGAAAGCTGGTCTTGCCCTGCCCGTTGGCTCCCAAGAGAAAATTCAAGCCGGGGTCGGGAAGAAACTCACACCCCTCGATGTTCCGATAGGTCTTGAGGCCGAGTCTTTTAACTTTCACAAACGAAGACTCGGCTTCCGATCGCCTAGATGCGCATCGGCATGATCACGTAAGTGTGGTTCTGCTGTCCCACGCCACGCATGATGCCAGGGCTCAGGCGATCCTTCAGGTTGAATTCAAGCTTCTCGGCGTCGATGACGGCCAGGCACTCCAGCAAGTAGCGGGAGTTAAATCCGATATCCAAAGGCTCGCCCGTGAACTCGATGTCGAGCTCTTCGCGCGCTTCGCCCATGTCCGGGTTGCTGGAGGAGATCGTGAGATTGCCCGTCTGGAACACGAGCTTCACGCCCCTGCCTTTTTCATGGGCCAACAGGCTGACGCGCTTCAAGGCGGACGTGAATTCCTCACGGTCGATCCTGACCACCTTGTCGGCCGCCTTAGGAATGACCGGGCGATAGTCTGGGTACTCGCCGTCGATCAGGCGGATGAAAAGATAGGTGCCTTCGAACTTGGCGAAAACGTAGCCGCGCTCAAAGGAGAGCCCGACCGTTTCCTGATTTGCAGTCAGAAGCTTGCGGAGCTCATTCAGCCCCTTCTTCGGGATGATGATCCCGCGCTTCAGCTCAGGCATCTTCATGAAGACTTCCTGATCAACGAATGAAAGGCGGTGGCCGTCGGTGGCCGCCATTCTCATCACGCCGTTCTCCAGGTGCTCGAAGAACACGCCATTGAGATGATAACGTGTGGCGTCTGCCGAGACTGCGAACTGAGTACGATCGATCATGTCGATCAGCGCGCCAGCCTTCGTGTCCGTGTAGACCTTCTCTTCGAAAGCCGGGAGCGATGGGTATTCATCGGCCGATAGGCTGACGATTGTGAACTTGGATTTGCCGCAGACGATCTCGATCCAGTTGTTGTCTTTTTTAGAGACCTTGAGCTCCTTCTCCGGAAGCTCTTTCACGATATCGAGGAAGTGCTTGGCCGAGAGCGTGATCTTTCCTTCGGCGGGCTTCTCAACCGGAAGGCTGACCTTCATCCCGACTTCGAGATCGGTGGCGCAAAGTGAGAGCTCGCTGCCCTTCACTTCGCAAAAGATGTTTCCCAGAATCTGAATCGTGTTTTTCTTTTCAACGA
>JAYVOO010000290.1:0-1768 GCA_043757905.1 Oligoflexia bacterium | reverse complement strand
GATCAGCCTAGCCTTTTTCTTGGCCAAACTGGTGCGGGTCTCGCCGACGTACTGGTTCAGGAGGTCAAAGCTCGCGGGTGTCTGGTACTTGATCATATAGCCCGCGATCGTTTGCGCGCCCGGCTTGAGATGCGCCGAGAGATGGGCAAGCATGTCCTCGAAATAAGAAAGCGTTTTCGGAATGCGTAGAAGTGCGAAATCGTACTCTCCTTCCAGGTCCTCCAGACGAGTCACGACAGGCAGGTCGCCTCGCGTGTTCTGGCGGATCGCCTGCATGGCGACGAAAGAGTCGGTATAGACGGAGAGCTGGTCGAGCCCGCGATTCTGGAGTCCCTCGGTGAGCGCACCGAACTGATCATTGAGGATCAGGACGCGTTTTCCTGCGAGCGGGAGCTCAGCCAAGTGCTCTAAGATCAGTTCGTCGGCCGCGTCCCAAGCCTGAAGCAGGTCGCCTTTCAAAGGCGGATAGCGTCTGAGATCACGCACGCGGGTTGGCGAATTGTTCTTTGAGCGGAATCTCGCGCGTGAAGCCCGCGAAGTTCCCGCGGTAGACGTTCTTCGTCAGCCACTCGCGCTCGGCTTCGAACTCATCGCGGTAAACCGCGCGGCACCAGCTGCGGCGCTCCGGATCCCAGCGGTAGCCTTTGGATCGCAGAAGGTCTTTCGTCTCGAACGGGCTTCCGTCGGCGCAGATCAGGACTGAGCCCCGCGCGGCGTTGGTCGCTAGTTCCAGGAAGTAGGGGCGGCCGGAAGTTTCGTCGGGCAGACTCAGCAGATAGAGCATGCCATTGACGTCGTTCATCGCTCTGTGCGCGTCGACGAAAAAGCCATGTTGGTGGGCCAAGATCCCAAGCTTCTGGATATCGAAGCCTTTGGCCGACCAGTCCACCTGCTTTAAGGAACAGCCCCAGAGCATCTCGCGCGACGCAGGCAGCGCTCGGTCCATGAAGGGCCGGTCAAAGCCCGCATTATGAGCCACAATGAGCTCAACCGACTCAAGCACTCGCTCGACCTGGGCCCAGTCGATCGCCTGGCCCTTCAGAAGGTCGTCGCAGAGGCCCGTGATGCGCGCCACTTCCGGAGAAAGCGGCTCACCCGGATCTTGTAGCGCGGTGTATCCGGCTTCAACTTCGATCACCTCACCCGTATCGACTCGGTAGGTGAACGGGCGCACCGCGATCTCGACGATCTTGTGCGCCTGGAAGTCCAGGCCCGTCGTCTCGAGATCCAGGCCGGCTGCGCGTTTGAGTGAAGCCTGGTTTTTCGCGCGCCACTCCGAAGTCGCGTAGCCTGGGACTTCGAACTTCCCTTTGAACTTGTGGAGGATGATCGTATCGCCGTCCAGGGTCAGGCCAATTTGTCGTGGTTTAGCTGTCATGTTTTCGGGCATCTGTCGGGGGAGTCTAGCACAGGTTCCTGGTAATGCGAGTCATAACCGGGTAAGCATCGCCCATGCCTTCCGAGACTTCCGCGCCCACTTTCGAATCCCTGAAGTTGATCCAGCCGCTCCTCCTTGCTGTCCGCGCCGAAGGCTATGATACTCCGACGCCGATTCAGCTCGAGGCCATTCCGCTGGTGCTCGCGCGCAAGGACGTCCTGGCCTGCGCCCAGACCGGCACCGGAAAAACCGCAGCATTTGCGTTGCCGATCCTACAGCTTCTGTCCGAGACTAAAGCGGGTCATGGGCAGGGGCCCGGCACGCGCGCGGTCCGCGTGCTGATTCTGACACCAACACGCGAGCTTGCGTCCCAGATCGGACAGAGCTTCA
>JAYVOO010000289.1:0-6473 GCA_043757905.1 Oligoflexia bacterium | reverse complement strand
CGAAGCAAAAAGAAGGTGAGTGAGAGTAGGAGAAAGAGTGTTGGTATCGCGCTCAGAATCCGCTTCAGTGCATAGATCAGCATTCAGCCCCCAAACATCACTCAATTAGGGGATATTCTACCCAACCCGAAGCGATAGGGAAACCTGCAGGAGCGCGCGTGCAACGCCCCGTGTCTGAGAGCAGGGCCGTATAGGCGCAGATGAATGCGTCGAATGAAGAGAGATGTTCGGCAAGCTTCTGAATATCCCGCTCGTAGATGAAGATTCCCTGCTCCCGGGTCAGCGCCTCGAGGATCTTCTCGCGAGAGAAGACTCCCTCATCGAGCTGGCGGTAAGAGAGAAGGGTCCGCTTGCTGATCCCGAGCTGCTGCCCCAGTACCGCGACGGTCAGCTTGGGTAGGACTTCAGTAAGCCCGTAATCCTCGAGGAAGCGTTTGAGGAAATGCATGCGGGCGGTGAGCGGCGCCTTGTTCCCACCCAAAGTCTCGTCGATCTCGAATCGGGAGTAGGCCGGAAGCTTGGGCAGAACTTGGTAACGGAGCCAGAGCTCGACGGGTCGCTGCGTATAGGATGTGAACTCGCGTGAGCGAGGGTTGCGGTCGCTGGCTTTCTGGTTCTGAACCTTGCGCATCAACTCGCGCATCCATTTCACCGCCGGCTGTTTGCAGCCGGCAGGCGTGGTGCAGCCTTTCTTCGAGCAGAGGATGCAGGGCGGGAGCTCGAGCGGCACATTCACGCCTAAGCGCTTGATCTGGGGCTGAAGCTCCTCGACCAGCTCGATGAGCGCCTCGTCGGCCGACTGATCTTTTTTCGGCACGACTTTATCGAAGATATCGAGCAGGAAGATCTTCTTCTCTTTCGGGTAATACTCCAGGGCCGCGAGCGCGGTCTTCTGGTTCTTAGCGCCCGCGAGCTCGAGGCCCAGAAAGCGCAGCGACTCACGCATGAGTGACTTCGAGCCCACGAGGCACGGCCTGGAAGGGCAGAGCGCGGAGGGAGTCGGAGCCCGCCAGCACTCGCTTCGTGATCTCGGCCTTCTCGCCGGGGTCACCCGAGGGGACGTAAACGAAGAAACATCCGCCACCGCCCGCGCCACAGATCTTGGCCGAGATCGGCGCGACTTCGGCCGCGGCCTTGAGCGCCTGGTCGATCTCGGGCGTCGTGATTCCTTTGGCGAGGCCCCGGCGCGCGTCCCATTCCTGCGAGATCGCGGCTCCGGCCCCGTTCCAATTCTTCTGAGTGAGCGCTTCGCTGAGCGCGCGGGTAGCGCGGTTGATCCGCTCGAAACGTTCGCGCACCTCGGGATCGCGGTCAATGAACGCCTTGAAAAGGGCCCAGTTGTTGATACCCGAATTCCGTGAATGGCCGGAGTAGAAGAGCAGCAGTCGATCGTCGAGCCCGGTGAGGAGCGCGCCGTCCTTGTCGTTGAGGCGCTGGCGCTCGTGCCAGCCTGGCTTCCAGCGCAGTTCCTGGAGCCCTCCGTACATCGCGCCGAAATAATCCTGCATCCCGGCCGGGACCTGGATGACGGTAGTCTCGATGTCGCGCACGATCTCGATCCAGTGGTCGCCCTCCTTCTCGGGGTCGACCGGATCGTCCGTGAGGCGCGAGCCGCGCGCCCAGCTCGCGAGCGCGCCGACGAGGGCGATGCTCAGCGTGGAGGAGCCGCCTAGCCCCGCGCCCGCCGGGCTTCTGGCCTGGGTCGAAAGCTTCACGTTTCCGGGGGGCAGGCTCCGGGCCGCGGCCGCGCCGCGCGCGAAATGGCGGAAAAGTTTGTAATGCAGCTCCAGGGCAGGCGGAATGCGCGGCTTCGGCGAATGATCCGCAAGCACCTGGCTGATCTCGAAGCGCTGCTCGATCTTCTGGTCCTTGGAACAAAAGGTGACGTGGGTGTCACCGTTTCCCGCGCGCGCAGTTTCATGATCGATCGTGAGGTCGGCTTCGGCGTAGAGATTGATGCCAAGGTTGATCGTCAGCGGCTCGTCGAGAAAGAGATAGAGCGGCCAGAGGTCCAGCGTCCCGCCGGCGAGATCGATTCGCGTCGGCGCGCGGGACTTGATCTCGGAGACTGGATCCTTAGTGCCCATGCTCGAAGTAGCCGATGTAGGGAAGGCCGCGGTACTTGCCGGCGTAATCCACGCCGTATCCAACGACGAACTCGTTGCCGATCTTGAAGCCCACGTAATTGGGTTCGACGTCGATCTTGAGCGCATCGGGTTTGAAAAGCAGCGAGCAGCTCTTGAGGGACGCCGGGCGGCGCGCGGTGAGCATGTTCATGATGTAAGCGAGCGTCAGGCCACTGTCGACGATGTCCTCGATCACGACGACGTGCTTGTTTTCGATCGGCTCATTCAGATCGAGTGTGACCTTCACTTCGCCTGAGGAAACCATCTTATTGCCATAGCTTGAGACGCCCAAAAACTCGCAGGTGAGCGGCAGATCGAGCTTCCGGATCAGATCCGAGAAGAAGATGAAGCTGCCTTTGAGTATGCAGACGGCGACGATCTCACGGCCGCGGTAATCCTGGCTGATCTCCTGCGCGAGCTCGGTCAGCCGCTGCTGGAGTCGCACTTCCGGAATCAGGATTTTCAGCGTCTTCTGGTCTTGATCAGGTTTATCAGACGTAGGCATTGTTTAAAATCTCCCCAAATCCGCCGCCACCGGGCACGATATAATGTTTTGCGTTCAGGCCGCGCTCCCGATCCCAATGTGTTCCGGGTTCGGTCGCCAGCACGTCCGGCGGTGAAAGGCCCCGATCCAAGCGCACGGCATACACGATCAAGTCCGGGTGTGCTGCCTGAACTTTTTTAAGGTACTCGGGAGTCACGATACAGTGAAGCGCGATGTATTTGCGAGCTTTTCCGCGCTGCTTGTAGAGGTCGACCGCTTCTACGAGGGTGCTGCCGGTCGCCCCCATCGGATCCGGGAAAAGCACGATCGTAGCGTCGCTCGTGCCGCCGATCTTATGGCCGGAGACCTGGCTGCCGGTGACGCGCTCCTGCATGTCGGTCGTCCGGGCGATCGAGATATGGTCCTGCCGGACCTTGAGCGGGTTCATGAAGTAATTGAGCGCGCTATAGCAGACATGCGAAGGGAAGGTCCCCGCCCTTGCGAGATTGACCGAGACGACGGGAATCTCAGGGTCCAGCGCCGGCCCCTCGTAAACGCCTTCCACCGGATGCAAGGCCGCCATCCGGGTCTTCATCGAGACCGGTCGGGTGGGGAACTCCTGGTTGACCACCGTCTTGATCAGGGACGAGTAGATGGTCTGGACCAGCTCGTTGATCATGGGCTGGGCGGTCTCCTCCGCGCAAAGGCGTGCGAGATGGGAAAGGAGAAAGAAGTCGGAGAGGATGTGCACGTTCTTCCCGTACCCGTGGCGGATCTCCGAGAGCCGATGACTCAGGTCACGGAACTGACTGTCCCTAGGGGCGCTCATCGTGGGGATCTTCCCGCCTCGTCCTGAAACTCGTCGGTCGCGGGCTGCGAGGAGGACGTAATGCCCGGAAAAAACTCGGGCTCAAGCTGCGGCTGCGGATTCGGCTCGTGGCAGAAGCGGCAGCGAGGCTCGTAGAGGTCCTTGGCGCCGACTGCGACTCGGTCAGCGGAGACGCTGACATCGCCTGCGATCCTCTGGGAGCGAGAGGCCGGGCCGCCGCAGACCATGCAGACGGCGGAAAGTTTCGTGACGCTCTCCGCGACGGCGAGAAGCCGGGGCATTGGTCCGAAGGGTTGCCCGCGGAAGTCCAAGTCGAGCCCCGCGACGATTACGCGTACTCCCCTGTAGGCGAGCTTCTGGGCAACATCGACGATCGCTTCGTCGAAGAACTGAGCCTCGTCGATCCCGACCACGCGGGTGTTGTCCTCGACGAATTCCAGGATTTCGAGCGCGCGTTCGACCGGACGCGAGAGCACGCGGTTGGCGTCATGGCTCTGCACGTGGTTCTGGCTGTAGCGATTGTCGATCAAAGGCTTGAAGACTTGCACCTTTTGACGGGCGATCTGGGCGCGCTTGATGCGCCGTAGGAGCTCTTCAGTCTTGCCGCTGAACATGCTCCCGCAGACGACTTCGATGAAACCTTGAAGAGGACGATGGTACATGTCTAAAGGCCATATCAGAGCACTCTACTTTTTGGAATAAAGGAGGAACTGTCCATCCCGGACAAGTCGACTGAATGCGCCATCGTCGGTGGAGCGGCACCCTGATTCAGTCCAGCTCTGTTCGCCGTCCTTAACCACCACGGTGAAAGTATTGCGGCAATTTTCAGCTTTTTGACTCGCGGAGGCCACGGTGCGCCGCGGCGCTTTCACGAAGGCGAGGGCCTTCTCGTAGAACTCGGCATAGCGTTTTGGATCGACTTTGTTGTCTTCGAGCACCTGATGATCCTCGAGCGCCTGGGCCGAGGCTCCGTCGATTCGGGAAGTGGCGATGAAGCGATGCAGGTCATGGCCCAGGATATAGACAATATCGACGATCTTCTGGTCTCCTGCGCTCGACGTTCCGCTTGCTTGGATGGGCAGGGGGCGGTCACTGCCGGCGCTGCGGACCGCTCCGGTGCCGCAGCCCGTCCCGGCTAGGCACAGCATCGCGAACGCGAACGCAAACGGGATCGGAAGCGAAGTCCAACGGATTTGGGAGCGAGAGGTCTTCTGGTGCGTGGTCATTTTTGTCTGCATCCTCTGAGTCTAAAAGCTTTGGGGTTTAGGTTGAGTGGTCGTTGAATTGAATTCGCAGTATTCCCACGCGGGATTAGGCGGGCCGCAGCCCAGTGTCTCGCGGATCAAGGCATTGTTGCCGTAGATCCGCTCGATGCGGACCTGGGGCGAGGGATGGTTGCCGAGGTCGAGCTCAAAATCCGATTCCTCCTGGTCGCAGAGGTCGCGGACGGCGTTCGTGGCGGCGCTCACGAGCTCGGGGCCGGCGAACTCGGTGGAGAATTTCTTCAGGGCCTGCGAAGTCACCTGCACCGCTACCCAGTCCGCAAATGTCTCGCTGACTTGGTCGTTGTCCCCGCATTCCTGGCGGGTCGTCCGGCGCGCGATGTAACCTCCGCGGAGAAAGCAGCTCGTGAGCCCGGAATAAGCGGGCGGAACGGTCGAAACGGCCTTCAACTCGCAGGGATCGATCGAGTGCGCGAGCTCGTGGGCCAGCGTGAAGATCATGTTGAAGCGCGACTTCACCGTGAACAGGTACGCGCCGCCCACCCGAAGCCGAGTGCGGCCGTCCGCACGGCGTTCGTAGTAGACGTCATTGCGCGTGAAGAGGTCGGGCTCGTCGGCGTATTTCGAGGCTGGGGTCGGGAGCTCGAGCTCGAGGCCGAGGATGCGTGCCTTGAGAATTTTTTTGTCCTTCGCCGAGATCACCAAGTCGGACTGCAGGCTCAGGAAACGCAGCATCTCGGTCCGCGCCCAGAGGAAGTAATGCTTCAAATTCGCCAGGCGCTTGGGAGTGTAGATGCTTTTCACGAGCGCCTCGTCCACTTGCTCGCTGGTCCAATCTGGATTCTTGCGGATGATCTCTTGATAGAGGCGAAGCGCCTTGAGCTCGCCCTCGAAGTCGGGCTTCACGCTGCCGGTGGGATCTTTCGTCACGCCGCGCTTCTGGCAAACCGCGCGGAAAAAGTCCTGGCAGATCCCCGGCTCCTCGAGCTTGACCGGGCGGTCGACGGCGGGCCGGCGTTCGGCCAAGGTGGCGGTCTCACGCTTGCCGGTGTGGAGGATCCCGAAATAAGCGGCCAAACCGATCACGCCGGGCAGGAGGAAAGCGGAGAGGATGCGGGTAGGTCGAGTAACAGGCATCAGGCTTGCTCATCTTCCAGGATCTCAGGAAATCGGTCGGCTGACTATCCGGCAGGGCTTGCCTAGCCCGTCGGTGAGGATAACCGGTAAGGCCTAGAGGAACTGGAACGCCATCTGGAAGAAGATCATGATGATCGTCAGAAAAATGGCGAGCAGGATGGCCAGGAAGATGAGCTTCGGGAAAAGCACGATGATCAGCGAGCGCGCCCTGCCAATTCCGTAGACTTCGCGGGCACCGGCGACGGTCGCCACGAGGATCCAGATGCCGGAGATCGCCGCGCCCAGGATCGGTATCGAGCCCAGGATAGAAGGTGCCATGCCGTAGGAGATGATCCTCGCGGCGGACTCGTACGTGACCCTGCGCTTGGGCACGAGGATGCGCGCTCCCGTATAAACCAGAAATGAAGTGAAGAGGATCGTGGCGAGCGTGATGAATGGGTCCGCGATGATGGAGCCCGCACCCCAGAACCAGCTGACGAGACGTTGCTGGAGATCCGCGAGCTGCGCACCCTTGCCCGCGTAGTCGATGCCGTCGTTCATCTGGGCGAGTTTGCCGAAGCGCCCGAGCCAGGCCAGCGGATGAGCCAGCAACGAGCCGAAAGCCGCGACCCAGAGAAACCCGATGGCCGCCGCCACCCAGTGGGTGATGAGCGCGAACGCGAGCGGCCGTCCGA
>JAYVOO010000288.1:0-6476 GCA_043757905.1 Oligoflexia bacterium | reverse complement strand
GCTGACCACGTCGTGCACGCCAATCTGGGCCGCGCGCAGGATATAGCGCCAGTTGTCGCGGATATCGCGCCACTTCTGGCCCGGGAAGCCGTTCACGAAGACAAGCTTGACGATCATCCCGGATTCGACAGCGGCCTGCAGGCATTCAGTGAGGTGGCTCACGTTCAGTCGCTTCTTGATGGCTTTCAGCGTATCTTTCGAGGCGCTCTCGGCCGAGAACATGATGTGAGTGAGGCCCATCTCCTTCATCTTGAAAATGAGTTTTGGGCTAAGTGCTTCGGAGCGCGTTCCGATGGGCAACGCCCAGGTCACCGGAAGCTTGCGCGCCTCGAGAAGCACCAGGAACTTCTCGATCCACGAGCGGCTCGTGACGAAGGTTAGGTCGATGAAGTCGATGTGCTCGACGCGGTACGTGCGGACGAGCTCGCTCATCTCGTCGATCACGGACTCCGGCGAGCGGCCGATCCAACGCGAGTCCCACATGCTCGAGACCGTACAAAAGGTGCAGGCGTGCGGGCAGCCGCGCGAGGCGATCATCGGTAGCGAGCGCTTCTTCTTCTGCGTGATGCCGGAGCCCTTGGAGAAGTAGAACTCGAGGTCAATCCCGCTCCAGTCGGGCGGAACGATCTCGTTGATCTCCTCAAGCCGCGCCTTTGAGGCGGACCGTACTGGTTCGCCGGTCTCGTCGAGCCTCACAACGCCCGGCAGGTCGGTGATCTCGCGGCCCTCGAGCACATGGCGAACGAGGGGGGGCAGAACGCGCTCGCCTTCGCCGACGACGACGGCCGTCAGATCGCGGCACTCGCGGAGGATCTCGAGCGAGCAGGCCGACGCATGCTCGCCTCCTGCGACGATGACAGCATTCGGAAGCCGGGCACGGATTCGACGCACGATCTCCTGATCGTAGAACCAGGTGTAGGTGTACATGCAGTTCACGCCGATCACGTCCGAGTCGAGCGGGATGCGCTCGACGATCTCGTCCACGGTCAGACCAACCACGACCCGTAGCTGGTCGGGAAGCAGCAGCGTCTTATGAGACGCCTGTCCGTCGATGAGCAGGCATTCGGCACCCGAGCGCGCGAGCGCGGCATAGAGATAGGCCAGGTGGAGTGGCGGAAAGGTCTCGAGTGCGGTGAGGTGATGCACGGGCCGAATCAACGGAGGCCGGACGAGAACCACCTTCGGTTTTCTGGCGCCATGCGGCGGGTGAGCCAATCTACTTTTCCCCTCATCTGTATGTTAGGGTCCGAGACAATTGTACTTTATGCCTAATTCAACCGAACTACACACACCAAAGAGCAAGAAGCTCTTTATCGTCTCCTCGGCCAAAGGGTGCGTATCGAACTTAATCGAGACCACGTCCATCCGTTCCGCGCTAAATCCGGCCGAGCTCGCGTCCGTGGAAAGCGCAGACGACGCGGATGTCATCTTCGTGAACACCTGCGGCTACAGCCAGGCCGCCGAGGATCATTCGATGGAGATGATCCAAGGGCTCGAGCGGGAGCACCCAGGCAAGAAGATCGTCGTGGGCGGCTGCCTGCCGCGCATCAATGACGATCGCCTTCGAGGCGGCTTTTCGGGCACGATCGTCCGCACCGGCGACTGGGACGCGCTCGGCTCCGCGCTGGGATCGGCTGCGATCGATCTCTCGCGCGCGCGAAAGGAGAGCGGGCCGATTGATCCGACGGATCTCGAAACCCGCCTTCACTTCAACCGGCGCGCCGAGCGCCTGGCGGCTCCGTTCTTCCGGGTCGAGCGGTTTCTCGGCCTCAAGCTTCAACCGCTTCACAACGTCTTCGAGGGGCTGGTCTTCGACGAGCGCACCTTCGCGCTCTCGGTCTCGCGCGGCTGCCTGGGGCGCTGCACTTATTGCGCGATCAAGAAAGCCAAGGGCCGCCTCGTCAGCCGCGCTCTCGAGGAGCTCGTCGCCGAGTTTCGCGGCGCGCTTAATCGGGGTTTCACCCGCATCCACCTCGTGGCCGACGACGTAGGTTGCTGGGGCCGCGACATCGGGCTCACGTCCGGCACGCTCCTGCAGTCCTTCCTGAGCGACCCACGCGATTTCAAGCTCGTGATCGATTACTTCGATCCGACTTGGCTCGTCGCGGGTTTCAACGAGCTCAAGCGCACGCTCGCCGATCGGCGCGTGGCTTGCGTCAACTTTCCGGTGCAGAGCGGAAGCCAGGCCGTGCTCGACCGCATGGGCCGCGATTACCGGCTCGACGAGGTCCTGGGCTGCCTGCGCGAGATCCGCGCGGCGAACCCTGACCTCGTGCTCAAGACCCATGTGCTGGTCGGTTTTCCCGGAGAAACTGAAATGGACTTCCAGGAGTCGCTCGCGGTACTGGATGACTTTGATCTCGTCTTCCCAAACCTCTTCGCGGCCCGGCCCTTGACTCCAGCAGCTTTGATGGAACAGTTGCCGGTCGCCCTGAAGAAGGCGCGCTTCAAGCGCCTCCAATCGAAAGTACGGCGCCGCCATCGCGGCACGGTGCTGAAGTCGCTAACGCGGGGGCTATGGGCTCGCACGTCGCGCTGATTCGCACGCCTCCGGTGCTTCCGGTGAGCTCGATCACCGCGCAGCAGGGCGTGCCCGCGATCGCGCTCGCTTACCTCACGGCCGCGCTCAAGGAAGCCGGCCATTCGGTCACGCCGATCGACTCGCTCGGCGAGAAGCTCGGGCAGTATAGCTCGTTCGGCATACCCGGCCTGCTCTTTGCGGGCCTCTCGGCCGCCGAGATCGTCGCGCGCGTCCCGATCGGCGCGCCGTGGATCGGGCTCTCTTGCAACTTCTCGAATGATTGGATCTACGCGCGCGAGCTGATCGCGCGGCTACTCGCGGAGTTCCCGGCCACGCGCCTGGTTCTGGGCGGCGAGCACGTCAGCGCCGATTACGAGAAAATCCTGAGAGCGTTCCCGGCCATCTACGCCTGTGCGATCGGCGAGGGCGAGGAGACGCTCGTCGAGCTCGTGAGCTCAGGCGAAAGCGGGATCGCGCGCGCGAAGATCGACGGAATCGCTTATTTCGAGGGCGGAAAGGTGATCAAGAACCGCGCGCGGATGCGGCAGAAAGCCCCAACTCGGATCCACTGGCCCGATTGGGAGTCGCTGCCGATCGAGCGTTATCTCGACGCGGGCTTGGGGATGGCGGCCCAGGGGGAGCGCACGATGCCGATGCTCGCTTCGCGCGGATGCCCTTACCGCTGCACGTTTTGCTCGGCACCGCAGATGTGGGAGGCGAGGTGGTATGCGCGCGAGGTCGACGACGTGATCGCCGAGGCCCGCCACTACATCCACCGCTACCGGGTGACCCACCTCGAATTCTACGATATGTCGGCCTCGGTCAATAAACGCTGGTTCACCGAGCTGACCGATGCGCTGGGCGGGCTCGGCGTAAAATGGAATTTCGCCTCGGGTATCCGCTCGGAGGCTCTGGATGAACCGCTCTTGGAGTCGATCACTCGCAACGGCTGCTACAAGCTTACGTTCCCGCTCGAGACGAGCTCACTTCGGCTGATCGGGCTGATTAAGAAGAAGGTCGATCCGAACCGCGCTTTTCCGTTGATCCGGGTTTCGGTGAAGAAGGGTCTGGTCACCAAGGTCAACTTTATTTGGGGGCTGCAGGGTCAGACGACGGGCGACATTCTCGGTGACTACTGGTTTTTGGCGAAGCTAGCAGCGATCGGGCTCCATGACGCCACCTGCTTCGCATTCGTCCCATACCCCGGGAGCGAGGATTTCAATCGTCTCAGGGACGAAGGCAGGATCCCAAGCGGGGAGGAGTACGATCGCTTTCTCGCGTTCAACGTCTACAACAACCCGTTCCGGATGAAGTCTTGGTCCAGGCACGTCCCGCATTGGACGCTTGGGCCGTGGTGCTTGGGTGGAATGGCGCTCTTTTACGGGCTCCAATTCGTTTTTCGCCCTCATCGCTTCTGGTTGCTCGTTCGGCGAATCGCGCAGGGCAAGCCGGTCACGATGCTCGAGCTTGCGCTGCATGGGCTCGTGAAGAACTTCGTCGTCGGGAAAAAAATCCATGTCGCCGACGCGCGCCCTTCGCGTCTAGAAGTAGCGCAACGGCCGGTAGCGACTTCCGGAAAGCTCCTCGCCGGCGGGTAGGCCGACCTCGGTGTCCAGTCCATCGGGATCGAAGGCCGCGCTTCCAAAAGCTCGGTCGAGAAAGAAGAAGAACGAGGCGAAGTTCTGGCCGGTGGGGTGGTGGAGCTTTCGGCTGTGATGAAGGCGGTGCGCCTCGGGCGTCACGAGGACCCAGTTCACGAGCTGGGAGTCCAGGCGAAGATTGCTGTGGAGCAAGTAGCCGTAGCAACCCATCACGATCCGAGAGATTCCGTAAATCTCAGGAAGGACTCCGACCAGGCATGCCATGGCTGCGAGGAAGATCTCCATGATGTAGAGGTCGACCCATGACCAACGCTCGTTCACGAGCGGATTGAGGTCGTCGATGCTGTGATGGATGCGGTGGAATTTCCAAAGCAACGGGAAGGTGTGGCTCGCCCGATGGTAGATGTACAAGGCGACGTCCTGGACGAGAAGTGTGGCCAGGAGCTGGATCCAGGCGGGGGCTTCGTCAAGTTTCAGGATGGAATAGTGTGTGGAGTATTCAATGAAGATATAAGCGCTGCCGGCGGTCACGGCAGCCGAAAAAAGCCAGGAGCTTCGGAAGTACCAGATCGCCCCTTCGACCAGCTCGCGTCCTCGCACGCGTTTGTTCGGCGGCCTGTGGCTGAATTTCAGGTTCAGCGCATATGCGACGAAGAGTGTTCCCAGGGTGATCGCGGTTTCATTCATGCCTGTCGTTGATTCTAACGCAGAAGGTAGAGCTTGTCTTGAGGCGAGGCCAGGGGATAGAGTTTTCAAATGAGAGTGGTCCTGGTTCGGCCGCCTACGATTGTCGGTGGATTCTCGGTCTACCGCACAATGCCCCCAATCGGCCTTGCTTATATCGCCGCGGAGCTGAAGCGGGTGGGCCACGAGGTTCGCGTCATCGACGCGGTCGGCGAGGGGCTGACTCAGTTGCGCAGGCTCGAGGGCTTGAAGGCCATGGTCAACGGCCTGACTGTGGACGAGATTTTGGCGCGGATTCCCGCCGACGCTGAGCTGATCGGCGTGAGCTGCATGTTCTCGGTCGAGTGGTTTTACCACGAGTACCTGATCGAGCGGATCAAGGCGGCGTTCCCAAAGGTTCCGATCGTCGTCGGCGGCGAGCACGCAACGGCCGAGTGGCGCAACCTACTTCGGGTTTGCCTTGCGGCCGAGTTCTGCGTCGTCGGCGAGGGCGAAGCGACGCTCATCGAGCTGATCGAAGCGCTGCGCACTGGCTCCGACCCGGGAAAGGTTCCCGGCGTCGCGCTTCGCCGCAGCGGCGTGCCCTTCTGCGCACCGGCCCGAAAGCGCAGCATGAAACTCGACGAGATGGCTCGCCCTGCCTGGGAGGAGTTCCCGATCCGGAGGTACCTGGACCTCGGTTATTCGCTGACGTCGACCAATCGCTCCGCAATACCGATCATCGCCTCGCGCGGCTGCCCGTTCAGTTGCTCGTTCTGCTCGGCTGCCGACATGTGGGGGCAGCAGATGTCGCTCAGGAGCCCGAAGGCGATCGTCGACGAGATGGAGTTCTACGTTCGCGAGTATGGCATCGAGCACGTGGAGCTCCTGGACATCGTCGGCTTCATCAACAAGAAGTGGACGAAGGATCTGCTGCAAGAGCTGATCGACCGGAACCTCGGCATCTCCTGGCTGCACACGGCCGGCACACGTTCGGAGATCCTCGATGAGGAGGTGCTCGTTGCGAGCAAGAAGTCCGGCGTCCTCCGCATCCTTTACGCGCCCGAGTCTGGCTCGGAGACGACGCTCAAGCGCATTCAGAAGCGAGTGGATCTCAAGAAGCTCGTCTCCTCGATGAAGCTTTCGAACCGCTTGGGAATCTCCATGCGCGCGCCTCTGATCTTCGGGTTCCCCGAACAATCGCTTCGCGAGGCGTTCGAGAACGTCGCGTTCGCCTACAAGATGGTCGCCATCGGAGTCGACGACATCGTCGTCAACGCCTTCTCGCCTTATCCCGGCAGCCAGTATTACCGTGAGCTCGTCCAGTCGAAGAAGATCGACATCGAGAAGCTGATCGAAGATGGGCAGTACAACGAGTTCCTGCGCGGCGGCTGGATCGCGAAGCTGAGCGGGCATCGCTCCTGGTCTGACGAGATCCCCAGCTGGTCCCTGCCCCTCTTCCAGTTCGGCATCATGGCTTCGGCCCAAGTGCTCCGATTCCTGCTCCGTCCGTGGCGGCTCGTGCCCATGATGAAGCGCGTGCTCGTCGAGCGCCGTCCGTTGACGACGAGCGAATACGCGCTTTATCGCCTTCTGAGCGGGGCGTGGCTGCGCGCCAAATTTTCGCCGCCGCCTAAGGATTGCTGGAGATCACCTTCGCGCCCTTCGCGTGAATCAGGCGCCGCCTCCGC
>JAYVOO010000287.1:0-6478 GCA_043757905.1 Oligoflexia bacterium | reverse complement strand
CAAACTGAACTGCGTCCCGTGATCGGTGGCCGACTCCTGCCGGGTCTTCGTCACGAACTCGATCGTGCCACCGTAGAGGGTGATGTAGAACTTCACGAGGGACATTCCAAAACCGGTGCCCCCTTCCCCGCCCGTGCCGTCGTGAGTCGTCGCGTGGCTCGTCGAAAAGAGGCACTCCCGGATTTCTGCCGGGATACCCGGGCCGTAGTCACGGATATCGAAGCGGGTCTTGTTGTTGATCTCCCGGCATCTGATCTCAATACGTGATCCGCGATCCGAGAACTTGATCGCATTGGAAAGGAGATTCGAGAAGACGCTCGCGCTGAAGGAAACCTCCTCGGCGACGAATGAAGTGGCTTCGTCCGACGGCATCCACTCCATGACCAGGTTCTTTGCGGCCAGGCGGTCACGAAAGGTCGCGCTGATCTCGCGAATCACCAGCCCGAAATTCAACTCGGTCAGCCTGAGCTTCCGCTTGCCGGATCCCAGGGCCTGCATCTCCTTGACGTGGCTGAGCATGGCCTCCATCTTCCCTGACTGCGCGAGTATCTTACCGACCAGCTTCTCCATTTCGATCCCCGCCGCTGCCTGCACCCGAAGCAACTCGGCTGAGAACCGGATGACGGTCAAGGGAGTGGAGAGATCATGCGAGAGCACCTTCACGAGCGTCGCCTCCCGGTGCAGCTGGTCCGAAACCTCCTTCAGGAGCTGAGAGTTCTGGTTCATCTCGGTCTTCTGCTTCAGAAGCGCCTGGCCAAGCAGTCCAAGTTCGTTCGCGGGGAGATCACTCAGCTGCGAGAGGTCGGCGTCGTCGATAATGACCGAATGAATCTTCATGATGGGATCGATCACAAGTTTGGCCGTGGACTTCCAAGTCAAGAAGGCGCTGACCAGGATCAAGAGCGAGAGCAGCACTACGGTGAGATACCAGAGCGCGCGCGGACGCGGGTCCTGGTAGAATGCCGAGTTATAGTTATGCCTTGTCTTGACCCAGAGGGACGGGTGCGCCTTCAAATACGCTTGGCCCCCGATCGAGCCTTCCGGCACCTCGCCGGACTGGCCGATGATGGTCGCACCCGAGCCGACCTGGACGAGATCGAGAGGATTCAGGCTGACCTCGCGAATGAGATCCGGCCCGAGCGGGCTTGCCACTAAAACATTTCCCAAATGATGGTGCAGATGATCGTAGATTTCCAACGCTACGGAAAATTGGGCCGCGCCCGCGAGCTCAATCACCCGAGCCCCGAACCCGCCGCGCTGGTCCAACGGAGGGAGATCGCCGTAAACCAGCGAGTCCCAGCTTCGGTAGAGCACACGATTGTCTGGTCCGGAGATCTGCACATGCAGGGTAAGCCCGTCGGAGTAAGCGGAAATGAAGTTAGAGAGCGCTCCTTCCTGAGCCATCTCGATCACTTCATCGATATTCTGGCGTCGATTGGCGTACTCGGCGGCGGCGCGGCTGATCTTGAAAAGCTCCTCATCCATTCGATTCGCGATGATCTCGGCGAACTTTTCCTGTTCGGCAGATTCGGCGGCACGGCGCTCCATCCGGCTCGAAACGAAGACGAATGCGACGAGCACCAAGAGGAGCACGAAAGGCGTCAGGGCATTCACGAAATGTCTGGCACTCAAGCGCACTTTGTTTACCTATCGAAGTTGCTTCGCGTATGCAATGCTCGCGTCCGCAATGTCGACCTCCAAACCGTCCCGAGCTCTGACCCGCCTTGCCCTCCTGTTGTTCGCACTTGCGATGGCGAATACGGCCGGAGCGGAAACCATCACCACGCGAGCGGATCTCTGGTGCCCCTATAACTGCGGCCCGAAGGATTCCGCGCCTGGAATTCTCGTCGAGCTGATGCAGATCGCGTTCGTCAATTCGACCACGAAGCTGGACTACGCCACCATGCCGTGGACTCAGGCCGTCGCGGACGTGCGCTCCGGGCGATTCGATTCCGCGGTCGGGATCGCGGGCCCTGACGCTGTCGGGACGGCGCATTCCGACAAGCCCCAGCTCATCTCGATCACCTGCGCTTACGCATTGCTGGCCTCGAGAAAAGCCGTGAAAACGGCTCGGGACCTCAAGAAGCTGAGTTCTATCGGAGTCATCAAGGATTACTCCTACGGCGAAAAGACGGACCAAGTGCTCGCCGAGATGGTCGCGAGAAAAAAGGTAAGCGTGGTGGCCACCGACGACGCGCTGACCGTGAATATCCGCCGGCTGAACGACGGCAAGATCGAGGCGCTCATCGAAGACATTCGGGTCATGGACTATCAGCTCAGGATCCGCAAGCTGACTCACATCAAAAAGATCGGCTGCACCGAGGACCGGGGACCAATCTGGATCGGCTTCACCGCGTCGAACCCCAAATCCAAGGGCTGGATCGAAACCTTGGTGCGCACCCAGACTGAACTTGAGAAGTCCGGTAAAATGGCCGAAATTTATCGTCGATACGGCGTTGAAGAGACCTCCGCGAAGCCCTGACGTCATCTGCTGGCGCTGGCCCCAGGCATAAACCGCAGCGAGCGGTGGTTTCGCTTGCGCTTCCGGGCTGGGTTCGAGCATTCTTACGGCATGAGACTATCCAACAACGACCACGAGCATGAACACGAGACCGCCCCGGCCACGACGCCCAATCAGGCGTTCACTCCGATCGACCAGCACCTCTTCGAGTCGCGCGTCGTCTTCGTCAGCGGCGAAGTGAACTCAGAGCTCGCGTCCAAGGTCAACCGCCAGCTCCTCGCGCTCGAGCGCGCGAAGCCGGATGCACCGATCCTGCTCTGGATCGACAGCCCGGGCGGCGAAGTCTTTTCAGGTTTCTCGATCTACGATACCGCGCGCTTCATTCAGCCCCGGGTCATCACCCTGGCCGCAGGCTTTGCCGCGAGCATGGGCTCGGTCATCGCGCTCGCAGCTGAGAAGAAGGATCGCTTCTCGTTCCCGAACGCCAAGTTCCTCATTCATCAACCTCTGATCTCTGGCGTGATGCGCGGAAGCGCCTCCGAGCTCGAGATCCACGCGACCGACATTATCGCAACAAAGAAGAAGCTCCATCACCTCTACGCCGAACGCACGGGCACCCCGCTCGAGAAGTTCGAGGAACTGATGAACCGCGACCATTGGATCGAGCCCAAGCGCGCGTTGGAACTTGGCCTCATCTCGAAGATCATTCAGACCCGCAAAGAGCTCGCGACCCTGATCGGTTGAAGGTCGGCTGAATTTCAATCGGCTTCCGTGATCCGCTAAATCATTGTCATGATTCTCTTTCCTCCCGCCGTCACCCGCTCCGGCGATGAAGTCCAGATCTCCGTGCGAGTGCGGACGGAATCCGCGCGCGCGAAACGCGGGCTTCCTTCCGAGCTTTGGTTCCGCTTTCCCGCGGTATCGCAGCCTTCTCATGACTTGGATCCGTTCGCAGTGGCACTCCTCCTCGTGGCCATGCAAAACAACGAACCGCTCGAGATCCATGGCTCCATCTCGCGCAAACTCTTGGGGGGGCTCGAAGCCTATCAGCGCATCTACCGCTCCTGGTTTCCCGAGCGCTTTCATCTGATCGAGATCCGTCCCGAATCCCTGCGCGACGACCCTCCGCCGGTCGAAGGGCAGGAGGCCTGCGCTTTCTCCGGCGGAGTCGACTCGTTCTATTCGCTGCTCGCCCTCAAGGATCGACTCACGCACACGCTCTTCATGGCTGGCTTCGACATGCCCCTGCATCTGGCGGAATCCACGGCCGAGCTGACTTGCTCCTACACGGCCCTCATGAAGGATCTCGGCTTAACTTTCATTGCGGGCAGCACGAACGTGCGCGCCTTCGTCGACTCCGCCGACTGGACGAATGCGCACGGACAGGCACTCGGCGCGTCCGCGCTCTTCTTCCGCAATTCCTTCGGCCGCTTTCACATCCCTTCGAGCTACGAGCTCGGGAGCTATCCTAGGTGGGGAACGCATCCGATCCTCGACCCGCTCTTCTCGAGCGAGTCGCTCGCGTTCAGTCATCACGGTGCCGATGCCAATCGAGTCCGGAAGCTCGAAATCGTCTCGAAATTCCCCGCGAGCCATGACCGGCTACGAGTCTGCTGGATCCAGTCGATCGGACTCCGGAACTGCGGCGAGTGCGAGAAATGCATCCGCACGATGATCGCGCTCGAGCTGGTGGGCGCGCTCCCCGCGTACCGGACTTTTCCGGCCGGAACTCTCACTCGCGCCCGAGTTCGGGAGATTCCACTCAGAACCCATCAGGCGCGTCTTTTTTCGCGCGAGCTCGTGCGGGAAAGCTTGCGCCGCAGGAAATTAGTTCTCTGCGTGGACCTCGGAATCGCGCTGCTGAAGCGCGAATGGAACTATCGGGTAAAAAAAAAGGCCCGGGCTGCTTTGAGCAAGCCCGAGCCTTTCAAATGAGACGCAATCGAGATCAGTAGCCGGTCACGCGGAAGATCGCGCGGCAGCCGCGGTTAACCCAGATGCGGTTTCCCGTGATGCCGAAGCTCTTTCCTTCGCGGCATTCGGCATGCGACTGCTGCTGGACGACGTAAATGTCCTGAACCTGGTTGAGGCCGGAGTTGCATTCACGGTATTTGTCGCCGTTGCTGTCGCAGTCGACATCCCGGGACTGATACTGGGGCTGTGGCTGAGGCCATGGCTGTGGGTTCGGCTGAGGCCATGGCTGGGGCTGTGGATTGTATCCGGTGTCGATCGTGACGACGAAGTTGCCGGAGCAGCCATTCCAAACGTAGATCGAAGACTGATCAAAGCTGAACGTCTGACCGCCGTAGCAGCGACCTCCCGACAGATCCTGCTGAAGGTAAGCCGACACGATCGTGCCCTGGACTTCGCACTGGCTCGTTTGGCCTGGATAGCTTTGGCAGTTGATCACGTAGGTCTGTGTGTTCTGCTGGGGATAGAAGCCCCCATTGCCTGGGCCGCCATGACCCGGCTGTGGCCCGATTCCGAATCCATCGGCCGAAGCGACTCCGGACATTCCTAACGCCAGCAAACCGATTACGCAGAGCGTATTCATCCTCATACAATGTTCCCCTTTTTTAAAAAGATTTGAAAATCCCTGTGCAGCCTAAAGCAATCAAGGTGCCAGCTTTTTCAAGGGGTTTCAGAGGTTTTCAGTGCCGATTAGGCTCCGATTCAGAGGAACAGGGGACGCCCCGGCTCCGGGCACGTCCGAAGGCGTACGTGCGTTACTTCTTTTTGCCGCCCTTTTCGGGCTTCACATCCACGTCGGCTGCCGCCATGCAGTACTCCATCGTGACCTTCTTGCCGACCGCCAGTTCACCGTGGACCTGAGTGGAAGCAGCGAAGCTACGATCAATTTTCTGTTCATATCGAGTCTCTCCTGATTAATTGGTCGGTTGCTCGACACACTCTTTGATGAGCCTTGAATTTGCAACCGGCATGCTGAAAGAGGAAAACTGCATATGGGAATCTCGCGCAGTCCTGACTCGGCAATATCGCCTTAAACCGAAAGGAAATTTGAAATGAACCAATTGAAATTCGCCCTGCTCCCTCTGCTTTTCGCCCTCATCCTGCCGCTGCAGCTCGCATTCGGAGGTACGAACCTCAACACCGCAAGCCCTTCCGAGCTCGAGGCGCTTCCGGGCGTCGGAGCCAAGCTCGCGCAGCAGATCGTGGCGGCCCGTCCGTTCAAGTCAGTCGACGACTTGAAGAGCGTGAAGGGCATCGGAGGCGCGAAGTTCAAGAAGCTGCAGCCGCTTGTTGAAGTCAGCGGCGACACCGCTCCGACCGCGGCGGCTCCGGTGAACGCGGCGACGCATTCCACCGCCAACGCGACCTCGACTGGAACCACTCGCACCACCCGGAGTGAGCTGGCCGCGAATGAAAAGATCAACCTGAACACCGCTTCGAAAGCCGATCTTGAGCGACTTCCAGGTATCGGTGAAAAGAAAGCCGACGCGATCATCCAGGCTCGCCCCTTCAAGGCCCCTGAAGACATCCTGAAGGTCAAGGGCATCAAGCAGGGCATCTACAACAAGATCAAGGATCACATCACGACCGGCTGATCCTCTTCCATTCCAATTCGCTTCTTGATTCCCCGGGCCTGAGTGAGCGAAACCAGTTCAATGGACTGGTCGCTCTTAGCCGCATACTTCCTGCGGATCACGCCCGGGTTTTTATTGGGCTTCGCTCTACTGCTCGCGCTCAAGCGCCGGGCGCTCGAATGGCGGATCGCTGTTTATATCTGCCTCTTCATCCTGGGCCGGGACGCGATGACTCCGCTCGGGCTCTGGCAGTTCAACACTTCGCCGAACCTTTGGATCCGCTTTCCGTCGCCTTACACGATTCTGCCCCTGGGTTTTCTCTCGGTGCTCTTAGTTGCGGCCATCCAGGTTCTCGAGCCCGATCTGGCGCGACTCGTGATCTGGAAGAAACGCGGCACGCCCGGCCTCGTCGCCGGCGGGTTGCTCGGCGGTTTGGCGATCGCCCTGCCTTCGCTCGCGCTCCAGTCTGGGG
>JAYVOO010000286.1:0-1780 GCA_043757905.1 Oligoflexia bacterium | reverse complement strand
CTGCCGTCGAGTTGCTGGGACGGAACAGTTGTTGTTATCCCGACAAGCTGCGCGGAAATCTCAGACTGTTGACGACACGCTTAATGCCCGGCGTACGTTTCGGTGAACTTTTTGGAAAATTCAGTCGTATTCTAGCTCCGCGCGGTCACTAGGTTTCGAATCTACCTCTTGTGCCGCGTTTGATGATTCAAGCCAACACTCAACAGGAGCTCCCGCTGTTAAGGACTTAGTGACCAAAACGTAAAATCCAGTTTCTCAGGGAAAAAGCGCAGCCCAAAGATTTTCTGGAATCGCCACGCCCTTATAGCCATTCGGCAATGGATGCTGAATCGGCCGAATCCGACAGGCTGATTCATTGGTAGGCTCCTAGATCGATGAGGGTGATCTCGATTACCGGCACATCGCTCAGGATGATTGCGATCTTACCATCGTGTTGGCGAGCAAGCCCGATCTCGAATCATTCGCAGCATGATCCGACGGATCCAGCGCGAGTGGGGCTCTACTGCGAGCCAATAGAGTCGGAAAAAGAATAGGTCGCGCCGGGTCGGTAAGAGGACCCGGGTCTCCGTGATCAGGCGAGTGCAGCCGGGCTCTCGAGTCTCGAGGTGAAAGTTCCAGCCGATCGTGAATGTTCCCCAGAACGATCTCATCGTGGCATGCATCACGACTTCTTCGTCGTCCCGGCGATATACGATTGGAAATAGCCCTGCGAACTCCTCGATTCCAAGACGCCGCCGCCAGATGCCTCTGAGAGAGGTCAGCGATTTGATGACCGGCGACGCGTTGAAGTTCACGGCCCATAATGCTTCCCAGACTTTCGTTGGTGTGGCGTCAATGTCGATCTCGTGGATCTCGTTCACGTGATACTTGGGCATGATTTCATGCAGACGTGGCGACATACGTTTTCTCCAGGGAGGAAAGGAAGTCCATGGCCGCTTCAACGGACGGGAAACCAAATCCGAGTCTACGTTCGTAAGTGTATCCGATATGTCCTCCGTTGGAACGGTGCCGGTGCGATACGAAAGGAGACGCACGATCGACTCCCTGGAACATTCCAGGCGGGATGATCGGATCGTCATCCGAGCTGAGGATCAGAGTCCTCACCCTGATCTCACTCAGGTGATCCAGGGCGCTTGCGGCCTGATAGTACGCTTCCGGGGAGGCGAAACCAGTCTCTTCGAGGATATAGCGCCGGTCATACTCCGGGACCGTGGTGATTGCCGGGCTCTCCGGGTCGGCATAAGCCTCGCCCAGACGCCGCTTGACCTGGATATTGTCCTTGAGGCTCCTGACGAAGGCTTGCATGTAGATCCGGTTTCGTTTGAGGCAGACCGCCGCCGCCGAAAGAGGGATGTCGATCGGTGGATTGATCGCGACCGCTCCGTCGATCAGGCGACTGCTTCCGGAATCGCGCCCCAGCTGGTTCAAGAGGAGCGTTCCGCCCACGGAGATTCCGATCGCGAATAGCTGGGGTGGGTTGAGTTGGCGTTTCAGGCCCGCAATCACCGCGCCGGTGTCACGCCACTGAAGCAAGTTGAACAAACCCTTGGATAGCCTTTGCGTACCGCCCGAGTTCCTGAAGTTCACGCGAGCGACATTGTGGCCTCGGCGCCAGGCCGCGTTCAGCGCCCCGACCACCACGGGGGAATATGCATCGCCCGTGAAACCGTGGAAGATGACCGTAAGCGGGCGACTGAGATCGCCCAAAGTCAGCTCGACCTTCAGGCGCGCGTCCTTTTCGACTTCGATATACAGCGCGAATGATGCCGGCATCCCTGCC
>JAYVOO010000285.1:0-1780 GCA_043757905.1 Oligoflexia bacterium | reverse complement strand
CGGCCAGGAGCTGGTCCTTGCGAATGTCCCGTTCGCGCAGGTAAAACTCGTAGTCGCCGCTGTAAGTGGTGATGGCTTTGTTGGCAACCTCGACGATCCTCGAAGTGACCCGATTCATGAACTCGCGGTCATGGCTTGTCATCACAAGCGATCCTTTGAAGTTCACGAGCCATTCCTCGAGCCAGATGATGCTCTCAAGGTCGAGATGGTTGGTGGGCTCGTCCATCAGGAGGACATCCGGGTTGAGTGCGAGAATTTTCGCGAGCTCGATGCGCATCTTCCAGCCGCCCGAAAAGCTCTCGACCGCGTTGTTGAACTCGTCCGGGCCGATACGAAGTCCGGTCAGGATCGCCTTGGCGCGCGCCTCGAGGTCATAGCCGCCGCGGTTCTCAAACTCGCTCTGCGCTTCGCCGTAATCCTCGAGCAGCTTCGCCATCGCGTCGTCGGACATCGGTTTCTCGGCAGATTCCTCGAGCTGCTTTTCCATCTGGGCGATGCGAAGGGCCAGGTCCGAGATCTTCCCGGCACCCGCCATGACTTCCTCGAGGGCCGTGCGGCCCTTCATCTCGCCGACGTCCTGCGCGAAGTAGCCGATCACCAGGCGCTCCGCGATGTTGACGTGACCGGAGTCGACGCCTTCCTGGCGCGTGACAATTCGGAAGATCGTGGTTTTGCCCGCGCCGTTCGGGCCAACGAGCCCGATCTTGTCGCCGGGGCGGACCTGGAAGCCGCCGTCCCTGTAGAGGACGTGGCTGCCGTACTGCTTCGAGATGCCGGTCAGGTGGATCATAGTCTTTCGAGCTTAGGTGGAGCTTGGGGAAGCGGGATTCTTGTTCCGGCCCTTGCCGCCGCGCCTGCGTCTTTTGCGCTTGGGAGCGTCGCCGCCTTCTCCGGTGCTTTGACCTTCGCTGGGTCCGGCGCCTTCACCCGGTTCGCGATCAACGGGCTCGTAGTGGCCATTGCTGCCGTTCTTGGATGGAGAGACTTCCGAGTGCTCCGCCGCGCGCGCCATAAAATCGGCCGCCGAGATCGGGGCTGAGTTTTTATTGGCTGATCGTGGGCTCGAGGAAGGAGGCCTGGCAGCTGGAACGTGAGGTGGCGCGTTCGGATCCCGCGGCGCGATGCTTCGACCGCCTGGAACTGAGGAAGGCACGGGAGTCTTGTGCTCAGGGGCCCCACCGCGAGATCCGCCTCGTCCACCCCTCGTTCCGCCTCTTCCACCGCGGCCGTGGCTTTCTGATGCCCCTTCTCCGTCGGCGAATGGCGCATTCAGGGCCTCGATCGGCGAACCGATGAGCTTTTCGATCCGGCTGATGATCGAGCGGTCGCGTGCGGTCGCGAAGGTCGTCGAGCGCCCGGTTGCGCTCGCGCGTCCCGTGCGGCCGATGCGGTGAACGTAATCCTCGGGCTCGAACGGCAGATCGTAGTTGACCACGTGAGCGACGTTTTCGACATGGATCCCGCGGCCGGCGACATCGGTCGCGATCAGGATACGGTACTTGCCGGACTTGAACTCGGCCAGGGCCTGCTCGCGATGCGCCTGCAGGCGATCCGAATGGATATAGGTCGCGTCGTAAATGCCGGCGCTATGGAGCGAGCGCCAAACGCGGGTCGCCCCGTCTTTGGAGCGCGTGAAGACGATGATCGTGCCCGGCTCGTCGCGAAGTAGGCGACGCAGATTGGATCGTTTATCGTCCTCTGTCGTCCAGAGCAGGCGCTGTTCCACTGATTTCGCCGCTGAGAGGGGCTTGCCGATCGTGACCCGCACGGGGTTATGCTG
>JAYVOO010000284.1:0-6485 GCA_043757905.1 Oligoflexia bacterium | reverse complement strand
GGCGGTGATCTTCACGATCTTGAGATCCACGCTGGCGCCGTAAGTCAGGTAGGACTGATTCAATCCCCAGTTGAGGCTGATCAGCGGAAGCTGGAACTCCATCCCAAAATGGCTGCGCTTGCGCCAGTCGGTTTCCGTCAGCAGATGCCGCTGGTCGAAAGCCATGATGATCTTCATGCGATTCAAGTCGTAAGTTAGCGCGGCTCCGAGATTGAAGCTCTGCTCGATCGGATCCGCACTGGATGCGAAGTTCGTATCGGTGACGTCGAGCATCGTGGCGCCGAAGCTCGCGGAGAGCCGGTCGTTAATCTGGCGGATGAACTGCGTGCCGAGATCCACGCCAAGACCCAGGCCAAACGAGCCCGCCATCTCGTTGAGGCTGTCCTGGCTCAAGTTCAGGAGCTTGACGACCGGAATCTTATTATAGCCACCGCGGCGCCAGAGCGCCTTGAAGGCGAGCCCGACTCGCAGATCGCTTTTCTTGACCGTCTTGCCGAGCACCGAGAAGCCTCCAGCGATCTGCACGCCGTTGGTGTACTGGTAACCCAGCGCCACATCCGGCAGAGCCTGATTCCGGAGGTTCAGCGCGACTTCGGTGTCGAAAAGCAGCGAGACGCCAAAGTGCGGCATGATCACGCTCGGGGTGATTTGGGTGTGGGCGTATACGTTCTGCCCCATGAGCGCGTTAACCGACGAAGCGCTGAAATTGGAGAACGCCTCGGTGTCCTTCGCAAGGTTGGCGATCATCTCAGATGAGAACTCGGTGTCTACGGTGAGCAGGCTTAGCCTGACACGAGGGATCCCGGCCAGCCCCGCCGGGTTGATGAAGATGGCTTGTTCGTCGTCGGCGACCGCGGTGAACGCCCCGCCCATCGACTGAGCGCGCGCTCCGCGGTAACTCTCGTGGAGGGTGAACGGGATCGTGGCCTCGGCCGGGCGCGCGAGCGCCGCGAACACCGCGAGCAGGATTAATCCTTTGGAAAACCGTTCGAGCATCCATGCCCTTCAACTGACCAGGCCGGCCTTCTAGGCCGGCCGAGATTTTATGAGTGCGAACTAACCTCGCTCTGCGAACTCGACCAGGCGGGAACATCCCTCCTCGATCGACTTCTCGTCCGTCGCGAAGCTGAGCCGAAGCCATCCGGGAGCGCCGAATGGCGTGCCCGGTACCGCGGCCACCTTCGCGGCTTCCAACAACCTTTCAGCGAAGCCCAGCGAATCCTCTCCAGCCTTCAAGCACTGCCCCACACCCACGAAGATGTAGAAAGCCCCGGCTGGGGGGAATAATTCAATTTTGCGGGTTTTTCCGAGAATCGCCAAGGCCAGATCGCGTCTCTTCTTATAAATGACCTGGTTGGCGTCAAAGTACTGGTCCGGCAGCGCCAGCGCGGCGACGGCTGCCGCCTGCGCGAGCGAGTTGATGCCGGAAGTGCTCTGTCCCTGGAGCGTAGCGAGCCCCTGGGTGATCCAGGCAGGAGCGACGGACCACCCGATGCGCCAGCCGGTCATGGCCGCACTCTTCGACATTCCATTGACGGTCACGACCCGGTTGCGAAGCTGGGGCGCGGCGTCCAGGAAAGAGCAAAAGGGCGTCTCGCCTAAGATGATGCGGTCGTAGATTTCGTCGCTGATCACGACGACGTTCGGGTACCGCTCGAGGACCAGCGCCAAGCGCTCAAGTTCGAGCCGCGAGTAAACGGCGCCCGTCGGGTTCGACGGCGAGTTCAGGATCAGGACGCGTGTCTTGGGCGTAAGCGCCTTGTCCAGCTGCTCAGGGGAGATCTTGAAATGCTGCTGGATCGTGGTCTGGATGAAGCGCGGGACGCCGCCCGCGACCTTGGCGACTTCCGGATAGCTGAGCCAGTACGGCGCCGGGATGAGAACTTCGTCGCCGGGATTCACGACCGCGAGCATCGTATTAAATATGGCCTGTTTACCACCGTTGGTGACGACCACCTCGGAGGGCTTCCATGCGCCGCCGTTGATTTCTGCCGTCGCCAGGGGCTGCTGTCCATTGGTTTTGCGGCAGATCGCCGCCCGCAAGTCCAGGTTGCCGGCCGCGGGAGTGTAGCGCGAGAGGTTGGCCTGGACCGCGTCGAGCACGGCCTGCTTAGCCATGTCGTTCACAGCGAAATCGGGCTCGCCCGCAGCCAGGTTCACGACGTGCACGCCCTGGGCCTTCAAGGCCTGGACGGCTGCGTTCAACTTGAGAGTGGCGCTTTCCGAGACGCCGTTCAGCCTTTCCGCGAGCTTCTGGGTCATGGCTTTGGACCGTCCTTCTTTTGTAGCTTGGAATGAAGCCGGAGCTTCTCGGTCACTCCCTCGGGGACGTACCGCGAGATGTCCCCGCCGTAAAGAAAGAGCTCCTTGATCATGCTGGAACTCACGAAGTAGAGATTCTGAGCGGTCATCATGAAGACCGTCTCGACCTCCGCATTGATCTCCTTGTTCATGCTGGCCATCATGAACTCGTACTCGAAGTCGCTCGCGGCGCGAAGGCCGCGAATCACGGCGGAGACTTCGTTCTGGCGGGCGTATTCCATGATGAGCCCGGTCCAGCGGTCCACCTTCACACCCTTGCGGTCGCGGGTCACTTCGCGGATCAGATCCACGCGCTCATCGGGAGAGAGCAGTGGATGCTTGGAGCCGCTGCCGGCGACAACGATCGTGACCTCGGAGAAGAGGCTCAGGCTCCGATCGAGGATGTCGAGGTGCCCGTTGGTGATGGGATCAAAGGAGCCGGGATAGATCGCACGCCTCATGCCTTTCTTATATACGTGGTGAGGATGCTCTCGCTATATTTTTTCTCGCGAACCTTCATTAAGAGACCGCCCGCGAGGCTTTCCGGAAGCTCCTTCACCTGCGACTTCTTGGCTCCCCATTCCAAAACGAAGTAACCGCCCTCGGCCAAGAGCTCACCGAAGGGAAGCTCGTTGATCAGGCGCTCCTCCCAGCCGGCGGCATAGGGAGGATCGGCGATGATCAGGTCGAAAGGTGCCAGTTCAGAAAGCCGCGGCCAGCACTTGGCCACCGAATCGGCAATAACTGTCGTACGCTCTAAGACTCCGAGAAGAGCGATATTCTGCTTGATCGCCTGAAGGGAGGGCTGGGACTGCTCGACAAAGACGACGGAGGCCGCGCCCCGTGAAAGCGCCTCGAGACCCAGAGCGCCCGCGCCCGCGAACAGATCCAAGACGCGTGCTTCGGGGACCGCGGTCTGAAGGGAATTGAAAAGTGCCTGTCTGAGCTGCGCCGCGCTCGGCCTGACCTGCTCGCCTCGCGGCGCCTCAATCATGCGGCCGCGGAACTCTCCGCCTGTGATCCTGAGCATAGGCTCAGGTCTTACGCCAATCAGCTCTTCTTACGAACTGGAATCTTGAACTCGGTGCCGTCGGAGAGCTTCACCACGAGAGCATCCTCGTTGAAGCCTATCTGGACCTGCCAGCTCTCGAAGTCATAACGAAGGTTGAGCTTCATCTTTCCGGTCAAGCTCATGGTGAGCGTGCCGTCCTCGGAGGGGTTTACTTTCGAAGGGGAAGTCGTTTCATCGAGCATCTGGGCCTCGATGGGTTCACCGCCGGCCTCCTCGCTCACCTCGTCGAGAAAACTCAGGGGCGTGCGCTCGGGCGTAGTTTCCGGCTCGGCCGCGCTCCCGGTGAAGGGAACCACGTTGCTTGAGCTTTCGTCATGCATCTCTTGATGGAGCTGATCGATCTCGCTCATGATCTGAGTGAGCTCGTCCGCTTCGGTGGATGCCTTTGGATCTGCTGCCATAGAATGTCCCTCACCTTCCTATCGGAAGACTGAGGGCAAAATTGACAGCGTTTATTCAAAACTTGGAGCCTAGGGGAGCTCACGGCGCAAGGCTCGCACTTTATCCAGCACAATCCGCCTCTTGGCGTTCTCCGTGTCTTGGAGACTCGAGGCCACGAGGCAGAAATCAACGTGCTCCCGGACGGTATGGGCGTTTTCAGGCGACACGCCGGAGGCGAGGCCGAGCGGATATTCGCCGATCACCTCGCGCACTCGCCGCACTTTCTCCGGATCGGCCGCGACCCCAGTCTTGGCGCCGGTGAGGATGACGCCGTCCACCCAGCCTAGCGCCTGGAGGGCCGACTTTTCCACCGTCTTGGTCGGGTCCTTCAGAGTGGAATACTTCATGTGGACACCGCTCCCGTAGAACACGTTCCGCGGACGTTCGGCCTCAATTTGATGGAGGTCCACGGAAGGTTTCTCGTCGATCAGGTCCACACCTGAAAAATCTGTCCAGACGATCTTAAGCCCATAGTCGCGGGCCAGGCGGAAGCTATCGCGGTAACCGTAGGGCTCTTTTTCATCACCGAGGTAGTTGACCCCAAGCACGACGTGGGGATAGCGTCGCCTCACTCGAGCGAGGGTGTCCTCGAGCTCCGCAAGCGAGCTCCACTCGTTGATCAGAACCACCGCGTCGGCTTCGCCTTCGAAAGAGGCCTCGATGTCGGCGCAGGCCTGATCGAAGAGCGGGCTGCCCCCCTCCTGATTGACGTAAGCGACGACCCAGAGCTGGGTCTTATGGAGCTTTGGGCTGAGCGCGCGAAGCTCCTGCAGCTTCTCGGCAGGGCTTTTGAAAGAATGGATCAAAGTTTGCGACAAACGAAACGTCTCCTGTGCTTCGGCGAAATCAGCTGGGACCGCCTCTGGGTGCTGAACAAAATGCCCCAGGGCCAAGGGGATTGTCACGTCCTTTCCGAGCGCGAGGGCGCGGGCGGATGCGCGCTGAATTCGGCCGCGACGCTCGCCGCGATGGGACTACCCGTCTCACTCGGCGGCAATTACATCGGCGAAGACACGAGCGGTGGCGAAATTCGCTCCTACTTGAGCGGACTCGGCGTGGACGAGCGCATCGTGGCCTCGCCGCGCCTGAAAACTCCCGTCTGCCAGGTACTGGTGGACCGAAGCTCGGGTCGCCGCGACTTCATCCTATCTCACTCGACCATTCATGAGCACGCGCCGGAATTGCTTGCAGGTTATGCCGACGAATGCGCGGTCGGGCGCTTCTCGCATGTCTTCCTTCAATGTTACTCGCAGGACCTCGCTCGCTCCTTTCTCGACCGACTCGCCACTCGCTTGGCCGGAGCCAAGCGCGACTTTTGGCTGATGACTCAGGACCTTCCCCCCGATTCCCCCCTCGTGCCGGAATTCGACGCAATTCAGATCTCGCACCCCGAAAGCGAGCCCTGGGACGCCTCTCATGCGGACGCGCTCGCGGCCCCTTACTTCCGTGGCAACGTTTCCACACTGTTCATCACGGCGGGCCCGCGCGGCGTCGCCCTCTGCGAGCGCGGTGTGCCCGCGCGGCTCTTCCCCTCTGCGGTTCCTTCGCAAGTCCTCGACACCACCGGTTGCGGCGACGCTTTCCGTGCTGGGTTGATGGCCGGCCTCTACCGCGAACTCAGTCTCGCCGACTCGGTCGCGTTCGGTAGCCTAGTGGGCTCTCGCAAAGCCGAGCTGCTCGGATCGCATTTCACCGACGGTGCGCGGGCTCTGCTTTCGACAGCATTCTGACCCCAAACTTTGAGCGCACAGTGACGCACTCAGCAAGAAACCTAGAGTGGGAGCCGAAAGCAACCGCTGCCTCTCTTTCGCCTCGAATTCTACTCGCGAGAAGTCGGCCCTTTCGGGTCCGGAGGCGGAAAAACCCCCCACAAAAGTGAGCGGGTAGGAATATCGAGCGCGAGTCGTAATGCGCAGAGTCGTAACTCATGAGATCTGACAAAGCAGGATTCACCCCGTGTCGGACTTTTTTACTCGTCAAACAAAACGGCTCGTTGCTATCACTGGAACTTCGCCGCGCGATCAGTCGGACCCTCCCACCGTACTCTGACCGAAACGCCTCCGAAATACGCTTATATTTTATCTACTTAGACATTAGAGATCGGCGAACACTCGTAACATGGACAGGTTTGACCCAAAGTCATTGCTCTCGTTTGACGACCTTCCCGAGGTCGTCTCCCGAGAGCAACTCATGACCCAATCCGAACAGGAATCTCACGCGATCCTGTCCCCGTCATTGCGTCCCCAGAACAGCGTTCATCCGATCTTCGAGGACCTTAAAGTCCATCTATTGAATGATCTGAAATCCAACCTCCCACTCTTGCTCACCTTGAACCGCACCCGCCGCGAAGCGATCACCCGCCACCTCGATCGGCTCTCTGGCGCGGTTTCCGGAGAGAGCCTGGAGACTTGGATCCAGGGCCCGAGGGACCCCAAACAAGAAGCCGCGCTGGAGACCTACCTCGAGGAGATCGCGGTTTTCGTCCTCGGCCAGGCACTTCTTCTCAAAGCGTGGTCGGACCGTGGCCAACGCAACCTGAGCCCGAGCGACCTCGGCGACTTGAACTGGACACTTTGCCAGGCGCTCAAGGAGCGCGTCCCGATCGACCGCGACGGTTGGCAGATCACGCGGCCCAATCTCTATTCCTGGTACCGGCTTGATTCCTCCTTGC
>JAYVOO010000283.1:0-1785 GCA_043757905.1 Oligoflexia bacterium | reverse complement strand
TATTCATTGGAGCTTGGCACCGAGCTGAAATCGGCGGCAACCGGGCTTGCGGCATTGGCACTCGAAGTGAAGCAGAGTTACTGCTTGGACGAAGTTTTCTTTGACCTCAACCGCGCGCCGCCGCGGCTGATTCTATTTGGCGCCGGACACGACGCGATTCCGATGACTCGAATCGCTCGCGAGCTAGGCTGGTGGACCGGAGTCGCGGACTGCCGTTCGGGATTCCCTCAGGCCGCGAGCCATTTTCGCCACGTTGACCGTTACCTGAAATGCCTCCCCGAAGAGGCCTGCCGAAGCATGGGCATCGACGCCGAATCGCTCGTGCTCGTCATGACTCATCATCTCGAGCATGATCGCGCGATTCTGCGCGAACTGATCCCGATCGCGCCCAGGTACCTGGGCCTGCTTGGGCCTAGAACGCGCGGGGCGCGTCTGCTCGCCGAGACGGCGGTCGAGCTCGGGATTGCACCGGAGTCGATCGTCGGGCGCGCCCGCTTCCCAGTCGGCCTCGACCTGGGGGGCGAAGGCGCGAGTGCGATCGCGCTTGCGGCTATCGCTGAGATTCATGCCCTGATTCACGAGAGAGAGGCCGGATTTCTCAAGAATCGCCAGGGACCGATTCACCCGAGGAACTAAAAGTGGAACTCGATGTCAATAGAATGAATCTGAAAGCGGAGGTGCCCGAACTGATGGACCCGCGCCTGCTGACCGAAACCGTCACGCATGGCGCAGCCGCCCTGGCGGTGACCGAGCTCGGCCTGGGGTCGCTCGTCCACGGGTTGAAGATTCCGCTGGGGGGGCATCTGCTCTCGCTCAATCAGGGCGCGTTTCTCAGTCGCGCGACCTGGAAGCTTCGAGCTGAAAACGCTGCCTACAAGGCGCCATTCTACATTTCCCAGATCTCGGCGCTCTTGAAGTCGCTATCGCCTGTGGGCGACAAACTCGGACCCATGCTCTCGATCGGCATGCAGGGCCTGCTCTTTTCGTTACCGATCGGCCTCATCGGCCCGAATCTCGCGGGCATCGCGCTCGGGATGTTCGGATTGAGCGTTTGGGGGTTTGTGCAGCCTTTCGTGACTTATTACCTTTTTTTCGGGAACGATCTTCTGCGAGCGGTGGAATTCTTTCTCGAGAAGATGCGCTCGCAGCTGGGCGCCTCACCCGAATCGGTCCTGCGCGTCTTGCTGATAGCGCTCGCCCTGAAGGCAGTGCTTGCGGTCGCGATTGGGCTCGCTGCGACCCGCGTATCGGATGCCCGGTGGATCAGATATCAGGAGCGGCTCCGCGGCGCGAGCGCGCGGGGACTGGCGCGGCATGCGGCCGACTCTCAGCCGCTGGTGCCGCAGCCGACGAGTGCAGGCTGGCGGGCTCGCCTCGCGCTCCGGGACATGCTGAAGCCGTTTTTTATTTTATCGGCGCTCCTCATGGCGGTCTTTTTCTACTACAGCGAAGGCACGGGCGCGCGAATGGCGTGGCTTTGTCTTCGCCCGCTTGCGATCGCGTTCCTGTTCTTTTATTTTACCCGCAGCCCTCTGCTCGGCAGGCTTGCAACGCGCCTTCGCGCGAATCCGCGTCATACCGAGTTCATGATGCTCTTCGATCGCACGCGTGAGCGCTTGAGCAGGGTTTCAGGGGGAACTTGAGGAAAATCTCCAGGCGACGAGGCGGCTGATCTTCTGTCCCTGCTCCATCGGAATCGTACTTTCCTCGCACGCTCCGGCCTTGGCGATCGCCCCCAGAATCTTGGGCAAGCTCGCTTCTTTGGAGACGAGCGCCGTGAACCAG